>SLFB01000158.1 GCA_007124475.1 Vibrio sp.
AACAAGATTTAGAGTTAACCACGCTACTCAAAGGGCAACTTTGGCTAGTAGCCAGTGATGACGATGGTGTTATTCTCACCACTCAAGTGCAACCCGCCAGTGCCTTGGATGCTCTCTATGCCGATGAAGCTGTCAAGTTACCATACGGCGCACTAACGAATGGCAATACAACCACTTTCCGGCTCTGGGCGCCCACCGCTCAATCCGTCAAACTGATCCCTTATGGTGCTGATAAAAAAGCCCAAACGCCTATAGCAATGGAATTTGATGCTAAATCAGGCAGTTGGTCAGTAGAAGAGACAGCGCTAAAGCATGGCGATTTTTATCGCTATCAAGTAACGGTTTATCATCCAGCCACCGATAAAGTGGAAAACTATGAAGTGACAGACCCGTATTCACTTAGCTTGGCGATGAACTCAGAATATAGCCAAGTGGTGGATCTCTATCATCCAGACCTTAAACCTGCCGGTTGGGATGACTTAAAAGCGCCTCATTCGCAAGCCAACCCTGCTCAGTTTGTACTTTATGAAGCTCATGTACGCGATTTCTCTGCTTTAGATGACAGCACACCTAAAGTCCACCGTGGTAAATATACTGCTTTTGCTCAATCAGATACCGTACCGGTTAAGCATCTACAAAAATTGGCAAAATCAGGAGTCACCCACCTACACCTACTGCCGGTGTTTGATATTGCTACCATTAATGAAGATCCAACTAAAGTGGCCGATATTGATCAGCCATTTACCAAACTGTGTCAATTACAGCCCGCGGTGAAAAACGACGATGATTTTGGCCGTTATTGTAGCGGTAACATGACCATTTCGGCAGTATTCCATCAGTTAAAAGGCGATGACAATAAACAAAACCCTGTGGTGCAACGCCTCAATGGCTTTGTGCGCGATGTCGATAGCTTTAACTGGGGTTATGATCCTTTCCACTTTACCGTTCCCGAAGGCTCTTACTCCACCAACCCTGATGGTGCAACGCGGATTAAAGAGTTCCGTGAGATGGTGATGGCGGTGAAACAAGACATTGGCATGAACGTGGTGATCGACGTTGCCTATAACCACACCAATGAAGCTGGCGTCTCAGATAAATCCGTGCTCGATAAAATTGTCCCTTGGTATTACCAACGCTTGAACGAGTTTTCTGGTCAAGTAGAAACTTCAACTTGTTGCTCGAATACCGCGCCAGAAAATCGGATGTTTGCGAAATTGATTGATGATTCGATTTATACCTGGACCAAGGCATACAAAATTGATGCCTTCCGTTGGGATTTAATGGGCCATCACCCACTTGAGCAAATTCTAGACTCTTTCCAAATAGCGCAAAAAGCCAACCCTGAGGTCTACTTCTATGGTGAAGGTTGGAACTTTGGTGAAGTGGCAAATGATCGTCAATTCAAACAAGCGACGCAGCTTAACTTAGCCGGTACGGGGATAGGCTCATTCTCCGATCGCCTACGGGATGCTGTGCGTGGCGGCGGCCCGTTTGATAGTCAAGAACTCCTACGTAGTAACCAAGGCTTTGGTAATGGTATCCATGTTCTGCCTAATAACCGAACCCCAAGCGATCACAGTGCCACCGCGCTACATTTGGCGGATATTGTGCGAGTTGGTATGGCTGGTAATTTAAAAGATTTTACATTTACCGATAGCAAAGACCAACTAATCAAGGGTTTTGACCTCAACTACAACGGCCAGCCCACAGGCTATGCGCAAGATGCCTGGGAAATCCAGAACTACGTTTCCAAACATGATAATCAAACTTTATGGGATAATAACCAGTTCAAGGCTGCCTATGGTGTTACCACCGCCGATCGCGTGCGCATGCAGGCAGTGAGCTTATCCACGGCGATATTAGGTCAAGGGGTACCGTTTATTCATATGGGTAGCGAGATCTTGCGCTCTAAATCGATGCAGCGTGACTCTTACGACTCTGGAGATTGGTATAACCGCGTCGACTTCACCATGGACACTCACAACTGGAATATCGGTTTACCTCGTGAAGATAAAGATGGCGAAAACTGGAAGATAATTGAAGACGTGATAACCAGAGCAGGTACTGAAGCTCAGCCAGATAAAGCCGATATGGAAACCATGCAAGGTTATTTCCATGAGCTTGTTCAATTACGCGCTTCATCCGGCCTGTTCACCCTGGGTAAAGGGGAAACCATTATCGAAAGAGTCAAATTCCACAACACGGGTAGTGAGCAAATTGCAGGCGTGATTATCATGAGTATGGATAATAGCGGTGAGCGTTTTGATGGTGCGATCGATGCCGAGCGCCAAGGTCTGGTGGTAGTGATTAATGCCTCTCCAAAACCTTTAGCAAACTTTGCCAACTTTGACGCTACCGGCTATCAGCAGCACAGCATTCAGCAACACGCTGGCGAGAACTCGATTGGCGCAGGAGCCAGTGTCAATAACGGTAAGCTATCGGTTCCGGCTTGGTCGGTGGCGGTGTTTGAGAAACCCATCAACTGAGAGACTTAAACAACATCGAGTTGATCCATGAAATAAGCGTAGCGATCGCTACGCTTACCATTAAGCGTCAAGTGGTTATCGACTTGACGCTTTTTTTGTTAAACCGCATTTTGATGACGAAAAAGGCGATACAGTTCAGAGTTTGAGTGGTTAACGGTTGTAGCAAAGCAGAATCAAGACAATACTTTATGTAACCAAATGTTCAAAAGTAGTTAACATCATGGACGCAACCTACACCATTATTATTGCTGACGATCATCCTTTATTTCGTAATGCATTGTTTCAATCGATTCATATGGCAATCAGCGGTGCGAAGCTATTGGAAGCGGATTCACTGGATGGATTACTGACTTTACTGTCTCAGCAATCGGAGCCAGACTTACTGCTGTTGGATTTAAAAATGCCCGGAGCTAATGGCATGTCAGGCTTAATTCAATTGCGCGCGCTCTACCCAGAACTACCGATTGTGGTGGTGTCGGCGAGTGAAGAGTCGGCTATCGTGACACAAGTAAAACACCATGGTGCATTTGGTTTTATCCCTAAATCCAGCGATATGCGCAGTTTAATTAGTGCTCTCAATCAGGTACTGAGTGGTGAGCCCTATTTCCCACCGGGTTCGATTCAACCTGGAGTTGAGCATGATGATTTAGCAGAAAAAATCGCCACTCTCACCCCTCAGCAATATAAAGTGCTCGGTATGTTATCAGATGGTTTGCTCAACAAACAAATTGCCTACGAACTCAATGTCTCCGAAGCGACCATCAAAGCGCATATGACCGCCATTTTTCGTAAACTCAACGTCACCAATCGCACTCAGGCCGTCATTTTACTGAAGCAATTAGATAGTTAAGTCAGTGACAAAATAGACCCTTGCTACTGGAAGCCGCTGAGCTACTGGAAGCCGCTGAAGTGTTGGCGACGGCTCACATAACGAGGCAGTTAATCTTCAGCTGAGCTCTCTTCTGCCGGTAACCGCAGGCCAACCTTAGTCACTTGCCAATCGACGACATCAGCCACCACCCACTGTAAACCATACCACTCAAAATAGTCGCCTAATACTGGACTGCTTCCTAGCTGCTCGGCAACCAGCTCTTTCAAGGTTAAATCGGCCGACTGCTCACCTAAATCTAAACCGTATAACAGCGCAACATCCGCCAGCTTGGTATGAATATCCAAGAAGAAGTCACCAAAGAAGCGGGCCAACGAGGCTCTTTCTGGCGCTTCACTAAAGAGCTGGCTTAAGGCAGACAGGTCATTTTCTTGCCCTAAAACGCAGAGAACATCCGCTTCCTGTAACTGAGTATCTCCGGATGGATGAAGTAATTGCTGCTCGCGAAACACAGCGACAATGCGTGTCCCAGATGGCATAAACAGGTTGCGTAGCGGCTCACCAATACACCATTTATCTTCTTTCAAGCGATAAACAAACAACTCCCACGGGCTAGCGGGGAATATTTCCAATCCGGTCCGATAAATAGGTTCAGGTTTAGGAGGCAGTTCAACCTTGGCTAGACTCATGGCTTTGGTTAACGTTCCCCCTTGCACTATCAATGAGACCATCACCACGAAAAACGCGAGGTTAAAATACAATTGCGCTTGTGGTAACCCCGCCATCATAGGAAATACCGCTAGTATGATCGGCACCGCACCACGTAAACCAACCCAAGAGACAAACCATTTTTCACGAGCAGTAAAGCTTTTAAAGGGCAGTAAGCTTATCCAGACCGAGAGTGGTCGCGCAAAAACAATCATCCCAAATGCGAGGGCCAACCCCGGCAGAGCAATATCAATCAAGTTGGTCGGCGTAACCAATAAGCCCAAGACTAAGAACATGGCAATTTGCGCCAACCAAGTCATGCCATCCAAAACATTTAAAATCGATTGGCGGCTTCGAGTTGGCCGATTGCCAAGTAATAGACCAACCAAGTAAATCGATAAAATGCCGCTACCCCCTAACGCATTCGATAGCGCGAAAATAATCAAACCACCACTGACGGTTAAAATCGAATATAGCCCTTCTGGAAGTTGAGTATGATTAATCAACTTCCACAATAGCCAGCCACCGAGTAAGCCCATTAGCGCGCCCACACCAAATTGTTGGACAAAACTGAGCGCTAAAAACCCTGCACTTAAGTCGACACCTTGAGTACCCAGCACCGCAATCAATGTTACGGTGAGAAATATGGCCATGGGGTCGTTAGTACCGGATTCTATCTCCAAGGTAGCACCGACCCGTTCATTTAAGCTGCGGCCTTTCAGTAACGAAAAAACCGCTGCCGCATCGGTAGAGCCAACGATGGCGCCAACTAACATCCCCTGCAATAAGGTCAGATCAAATAGCCACATGGCCAATAAACCGGTAAGCGTGGTGGTAATCGCCACCCCAAAAGTGGCAAGGGAGATTGACGGCCACAAAGCCACGCGAAAACTGGCCACCCGAGTGCGCATACCACCATCGAGCAAAATAATCGCTAACGCCAAGTTACTCACTAAATACGCTAAAGGATAATTATCAAAGACAATTCCCCCCAAACCATCTTCTCCCGCTAGCATACCAACTGCCAGGAAAACCAATAAGATAGGGATGCCTAACTTAGACGAGACAGGGCTCAGGAGTACGCTCAATGCGATTAATAGTGCACCGATAAGAAAAAAACTATTTATGGTTATTGCGTCCACGGATCCTCCTGTTACAGCCTAACAACGTTTCTAGCTTATGTTATCAATATGACAGTGTGCACTATTTTATTGCACTTAAACGACAAGTTTATGTAAACAAATAAAATTACCGTCTGTTACTTGCTCATTTACCCTCAAACCACTTGGTGTTGCGGGTAGGAAGGGAATATTCATGTATTATTCGCTAACGCTTATTATACCTTTGGCTAACATTCACCCAACTCAAGCCCACCTCTTACTAAAAAACAATAAAAATCAGATAAATACAGACAAACAGCTTAAAATCACCGGTCAATTGACAAGGGTTTTCATTTCCATAGGTATAGACAGATTATGTAATGGGAGGCTGAACCAACATGGCTAATTATCCTGCGACTGCAAATTAGCAAGAGAAAAACACACCTCTGTAATCCTTACCCAAATACTCTATAAATAGACCTACCCCTCTTTGTTAACAGTATTTTAACAAACAACAAGGTAAGGTAACGCTGCCATTCAAAACAAATCAGTATCCAGTCAGTGATTCAAAAGCAAGCATTCTGCGCCCTTCAACGCGGCGCTTTGATGCTAACTTTGCTTATCAATCACCATGTTATGGATGACCTCTGACCTTCGACTAAGGTCGGCTAGCGTCCTGCCTTACGACTGCTAAATTAAAATTGCTCAATAATAAATACATGGAAGAGGACACCACTATGGCCGATCATGACAAGAACGCCGCCGCCTACTGGAGCGCTAACCTGCGCTACATCACAATCAGCCTATTCGTTTGGGCCTTAGTCTCTTATGGATTCGCCATCTTGCTGCGACCAATGCTCGCCGGCATTCATATCGGCGGAACGGATCTGGGCTTCTGGTTTGCACAACAAGGCTCCATTATTACCTTTATCGCGATCATTTTTATCTACGCATGGAAGATGAATCAGTTAGATAAAAAATTCGGCGTAGAGGAGTAATTTGCATGAGTCAATTTGCCATTAACTTACTGTTTGTTGGTGCTTCTTTTGCACTCTACATCGGTATCGCCATTTGGGCCCGCGCTGGGTCAACCAAAGAGTTTTACGTCGCTGGTGGTGGTATTAACCCGATTACTAACGGCATGGCTACCGCTGCCGATTGGATGTCAGCTGCTTCATTTATTTCAATGGCGGGCTTACTGGCGGCCGGTGGTTATGCCAACTCTTCGTTCTTAATGGGTTGGACCGGAGGCTATGTACTGTTAGCCATGTTGCTAGCTCCCTATTTACGTAAATTTGGTAAATTTACCGTGCCTGATTTTATTGGTGATCGCTTTTACAGCAAAGGCGCTCGTATCACCGCGGTAGTGTGCTTAATTATCATGTCTGTGACCTATGTTATCGGTCAAATGACTGGAGCTGGGGTCGCGTTCTCCCGCTTCCTTGAAGTGAGCTCTTCTACCGGGATCTGGATCGCTGCCGCGGTCGTATTTATTTACGCCGTTTTCGGTGGTATGAAAGGCATTACTTACACTCAGGTTGCCCAATATGTGGTGCTAATCATCGCCTATACCATTCCAGCAGTCTTTATTTCATTACAACTAACCAATAATCCGATCCCTATGTTTGGTATGTTCAGTACCCATACTGAATCAGGTGTACCACTGCTGGTAAAATTAAATGAAATCGTGCGTGAACTGGGTTTCCAAGATTACACCGCCGATGTCAGCAATAAACTGAATATGGTGCTGTTTACCTTATCATTAATGATAGGTACGGCCGGCTTACCACACGTTATTATCCGTTTTTTCACCGTACCGAAAGTGGCGGATGCTCGCTGGTCGGCGGGCTGGACCTTAGTGTTTATCTCCTTACTGTATTTAACTGCCCCAGCGGTGGCTTCTATGGCGCGCTTAAATCTTCTTACCACCCTGTATCCTGATGGTCCTACTGCAGCTGCACTTGATTATGCTGAGCGTCCTGATTGGATTAAAACGTGGGAACAAACGGGTTTAATCCGCTGGGATGATAAAAACAATGATGGCCGGATCCAAATGTACAACGACAGTCCTGCTTTTGCTGAAAAAGCCGCCGAGCGTGGTTGGACCGGCAATGAGTTAACGGTGAATAATGATATTTTAGTATTAGCCAATCCAGAGATTGCTAATTTACCCAGTTGGGTTATCGGCTTAATCGCTGCTGGTGGTATTGCTGCTGCCCTGTCAACCGCTGCGGGCTTGTTACTGGCGATTTCATCTGCCATCAGCCATGACTTAATTAAAAATATTATTAACCCAAGGATCAGTGAAAAAGGAGAAATGTTGGCCGCTAGACTATCCATGGCCGGCGCTATTTTGCTAGCCACCTATTTGGGGTTAAATCCACCAGGCTTTGCCGCGCAAGTGGTGGCGCTTGCCTTCGGTATCGCAGCCGCAACGCTATTCCCAGCATTAATGATGGGTATTTTCTCTAAGCGTATTAATAGCGCAGGAGCCATTGCTGGCATGCTCACCGGTTTAATTGTGACTCTAGTCTACATCTTTACTTATTTGGGTTGGTTCTTTATCCCAGGTACTAATATGCTGCCTAATACGCCGGATAGCTGGCTATTTGGCTCACTGGGTTATGGTATTTCACCGCTATCGTTCGGTGCGGTGGGTGCCATGATTAACTTTGCTGTTGCCTTTGCCGTATCCGCGGTGACCGCACCACCGCCAAAAGAAATCCAAGACTTGGTAGAAAGTGTTCGTTATCCGAAAGGCGCTGGTGTTGCAATTGACCACTAATTAATCACAACCAAGGTGACAAGATTAACATTGACTCACTACTGTACACTCGGGCTTTCAACTGAAAGCCCGAATTTTTAGCAAGCCACCATGTTTAGGTAAGGTGACCGTATGTTTTGGGAATTAATCGCCACGTTTTCCGCCGGTTTAGGCGCTGCTGGTATCGCTTTGTTACTGAGAGCGATAACGCTAAAAAAACTGCCCAACTGGATTATTCCAGTCTTTGCCGGAGCTGGCATGTTAGGTTTTCAGATTTATTCTGAATACAACTGGTTTAGCCATCAACGCAGCTTGTTACCCGCTGGCGTTGAAGTAGTCCGTACCGCCCAAGAAAGCTCAGGCTGGCGACCTTGGAGTTATCTTTACCCACAAACACTACGCTTTGCTGCTGCTGATATTGATAATGCCAATGTCAATCAACGCTACCCTGGATTAGTTTTGGTTGACTTGTATTTTTTTGAAAGGCGCATGAGTGCCAGACGCGTACCTCAAGTAGTAGACTGTAAAGCCGCTGCCCGCGCGGATTTTACCGAAGACTTACTGATCCCAGCCACCGAAGAAAACTTCAAATCTGGCTGGCATAAGCTAGCCACCGACGATCCATTATTGGTTTTACTTTGTCAGCAACACTAATCGTACCATTCAGCCCAGCATAATACTGGGCTGATGTTTATATCTTAACCGGTTTAGTAGCGTGTTCGGCGGCCGATTTAGCATCCACAAAAGTTAACTTGTGAATTAAATAGTTGAGTAACACACCGTACATGGGCACAAACAGACCTAAGCTAATCAACAACTTCAAGCCATAATCAACCAAAGCAATTTCCACCCAATGTTGCGCCATAAAGGCATCGGGACTTTGATAAAAAGCAATGGCAAAAAAAGCTGCCGTATCAAGAGCATTACCAAAGATCGTTGATGCGGTTGGTGCAATCCACCACTGCTTTAACTGTCTTAACCGGTTGAATACATGCACATCTAAGATCTGCCCTAGTAGATAAGCCATAAAACTGGCCACCGCGATACGGGCAACAAATAAATTGAACTCACTCAGTGGTGCCAGCCCTTGGAACTGGCCTTCAAAGAAGATCACCGACAATAAATAAGACACAGCCAGTGCCGGTAGCATGACTAAGAAAATAATTCTACGTGCTAAACCAGCTCCAAAGATACGTACCGTTAAATCGGTAGCGAGAAAAATAAAAGGAAAAGTAAATGCTCCCCAAGTGGTATGAAAACCAAAGAGAGTAAAAGGTAACTGCACAAGATAATTGCTTGAAGCAATAATAACGAGATGAAACAACACTAAATAGACCAGAGCTTTACGCATCTGGACAGGGGTAAACTGACTCATATTGAACCTTTTTAGTTTGGTTTGGGGGCGAGGGAACCCAAATCTAAGCTGAAGCCTAACGAAATATTATCCTTAACCCAATCACCATGATTGGCTTAAGGGCGGCGATTATACCTTAATCAAATTGACTAGCAAGGGCGGTTTTTTAGGCAATCGTTACCCTGATAAATTATGCTCGAATCACGTTGAGCACCACGGTTAACCTCTTGCCGACAGCTTTTGCTTGAGATGTCACCTGCCCTCATGCTACTCTTCCGCTCCATTTTTTTAGGATCTCAATGCCGATTTGTTCAGCAAAGATGTGCCATCAATGCTAGCCTTAATTGGTATTGTTAGTGCAACACCAGAGCAGTCGCATCGCGTTTCTCTCGTCTTCAACTCTAACGTGGAACCGAATACATGGGCAAAGGTACTTTGTATATTGTCTCTGCACCCAGTGGCGCAGGAAAATCGAGCCTAATTGCAGGTCTATTGGAACGCAATCCAACCTACGCGATGAAGGTGTCTGTCTCACATACCACACGTGGCATGCGACCAGGAGAACAAGATGGTGTTCATTACCACTTTGTCGAAAAAGAGTATTTTGAAACCCTAATTCAACAAGGTGAGTTTTTGGAGTATGCTGAGGTGTTCGGTAATTACTACGGCACTTCACGGGTGTGGATTGAGAACACCTTGGCAAAAGGCATTGATGTATTCTTAGATATCGACTGGCAAGGGGCGCAACAAATTCGCCAACAAATGCCACTCGCTAAGAGCATTTTTATCCTGCCACCATCGAAAGAAGAATTAGAACGTCGTTTAACCACTCGCGGACAAGATAGTAGCGCAGTGATTGCGAAGCGAATGAGTGAAGCGCGATCAGAAATCTCTCACTACAATGAATATGACTATGTGATCGTCAATGATGATTTTGACGTTGCACTGATGGATTTTAAGGCGATTTTACGCGCCGAGCGATTAAAACTAGATAAACAAGCCGCCAAACATCAATCCATGATTGCGGCATTACTAGCAGAGTAACAACCACAGCGGCATTCCAGCTCGTTTTACTATCCATCACGAGCCTATCTGGAATGACGCTACGATGTGACCTAACGCTAGTATCTCTCTGCGTTAGGCTGTATAATTTCCAATCAACCTTATTTTAGTTAATTATTTGGAGTTCTCATGGCACGCGTAACTGTTCAAGACGCTGTTGAAAAAGTTGGCAACCGTTTCGACTTAGTTCTGATTGCGGCTCGCCGCGCTCGTCAAATTCAAACTGGCGGCAAAGATGCCCTAGTGCCGGAAGAGAACGATAAGACCACGGTTATCGCCTTGCGTGAAATCGAAGAAGGTCTGATCACAAAAGAAGTACTAGACAATCGTGAACGCCAAGAGCAGCAAGAGCAAGAAGCCGCTGAGTTGGCAGCCGTCAGTAGCATCGTTCACAACCGTTAATTCGTTCTCAACACTGACTAACGACGGACTTTAAATTTGTATCTATTCGATAGCCTCAAAAGTGTTGCCCAAGAATATCTTACAGAGCCTCAAGTTGAGGCTCTGCGCCAATCTTACTTGGTGGCAAGAGATGCTCATGAAGGGCAAACCCGCTCTAGCGGGGAACCGTACATTATTCACCCGGTTGCGGTAGCAAGAATTTTAGCTGAAATGCGTTTAGACTTAGAAACGCTGCAAGCCGCTTTGCTACATGATGTTATTGAAGACACCGCCATTACGAAACACGATTTAGAGCATCAGTTTGGTAGTGCAGTGGCGGAACTGGTCGATGGCGTATCGAAACTGGATAAACTCAAATTTCGCGACCGTAAAGAAGCCCAAGCGGAAAATTTTCGCAAAATGGTGCTGGCCATGGTGCAAGATATTCGAGTTATCTTGATCAAGCTGTCTGACCGGACCCACAACATGCGCACACTCGGAGCCTTGCGTCCCGATAAAAAACGTCGCATTGCCCGTGAAACGTTAGAAATTTACGCTCCTCTTGCCCATCGCTTAGGTATCCACAACATTAAAACCGAGCTAGAAGAGCTGGGGTTTGAAGCCTTATACCCTAACCGCTTTCGAGTGTTAAAAGAAGTGGTAAAGGCGGCGCGTGGTAACCGTAAAGAAATGATCCAGCGCATCCATAGTGAAATAGAAGATCGCCTACAAGAAGTCAACTTGACCGCTCGCGTAGTGGGTCGTGAAAAAAATCTCTATTCCATCTATAACAAGATGAAAACCAAAGAGCAGCGCTTCCATACGATCATGGATATCTATGCTTTTCGGGTCATCGTTGATTCAGCGGACACCTGTTATCGCGTATTAGGCCAAGTACATAGCTTGTATAAGCCTCGTCCAGGTCGAGTCAAAGATTATATCGCAGTACCAAAAGCCAACGGTTATCAATCGTTACATACCTCAATGGTTGGCCCGCACGGCGTGCCGGTCGAAGTACAAATTCGTACCGAAGACATGGATCAAATGGCCGATAAAGGGGTCGCTGCACATTGGTCATACAAAGCCAGTGCTGAGCGTGGTGGTACCACAGCTCAAGTTAAAGCCCAACGATGGATGCAAAGCTTACTTGAATTACAGCAAAGCGCTGGCAACTCGTTTGAGTTTATTGAAAACGTTAAATCGGATCTGTTTCCTGATGAGATTTACGTTTTTACCCCCAAAGGGCGTATTGTCGAATTACCAATGGGAGCCACTGCGGTCGATTTTGCCTATGCTGTGCACACCGATGTCGGTAATACCTGTGTTGGTTCACGCGTTGATCGTAACCCTTACCCGCTGAGTAAACCACTGAAAAACGGCCAAACGGTTGAAATTATCAGTGCCCCAGGTGCTCGCCCTAATGCTGCTTGGCTCAACTACGTGGTGACGTCACGAGCACGGACAAAAATTCGTCAAGTGCTGAAAACCATGCGCCGTGAAGAGTCAATTACTCTAGGCAAACGTCTGTTAAACCATGCATTGGGTGAACTGTCATTAACGGATATTGAACCTGATAATCTGGCTCATGTTCTCGGCGAATTGAAAATTGCTAATGAGCAAGATTTATTGGCAGCCATTGGCCTTGGCGAGCTCATGAGTATCGTGATTGCCCGTCGTTTATTAGGCAATGCAGAAGAACTCAATGACGCACCAGTAGCAGAAGTCGCTCTCAAGAAAAAACTCCCTATCCGTGGAGCTGAGGGTATACTTCTCACCTTCGCTAATTGTTGTCACCCGATCCCAGATGATTCCATTATCGCTCATGTTTCACCAGGGCGAGGCTTAGTGGTACACCGCGAAACTTGCCCGAACGTACGCGGCTATCAGAAAGAACCGGATAAATACATGGCCGTTGAATGGACCAAGGATTACGACCAAGACTTTATCGCTGAACTGACCGTTGATATGCACAATCGACAAGGTGCTTTAGCTGATTTAACTAACGTTATTTCCAATACGGGTTCTGATATACACGGCCTATCAACGGAAGAACGTGATGGGCGACTGTACACCGTTACCGTACTATTAAGTACCAAAGATCGTGTTCATCTCGCTGGTATTATGCGGAAAATTCGCCTGATGCCAAATAGCTTAAAAGTACGACGCCGAAAATATTAAAACCATATACCTTCGATTCGGAAGGAGTAACTGGTCGATAAAAGCCCTCAACTAGGGCTTTTTTATTGGCGATAAACACCGGCAAGCAGCCATTCACAACGACAACACCATACGTAAATCACTTTATGAATTTAGAACGTTATCAGCGCATTCAAGATGTGCTTAAAGCTCGCCAAACCGATCTAACCGTGTGTTTAGAAGAGGTTCACAAACCCAATAATGTCTCGGCGGTGATCCGCACTGCAGATGCCGTTGGCTTACATCAAATTCATGCAGTCTGGCCAAGTGAACAAATGCGCACCTTAAGCCATACCTCTGCTGGTGCTCGTAATTGGGTAGAAGTACAAACCCATAACAGTACCCTAGATGCGGTACATCACCTTAAGAACAGCGGCATGCAAGTGTTGGTAACAAACTTATCTGAGCATGCCATAGACTTTCGCGCCATTGACTACACCAAGCCCACCGCCATTATTTTCGGTAGTGAGAAAACCGGTATCTCGCCACAGGCTTTAGCATTGGCCGACCACGATATTGTTATTCCTATGGTGGGCATGGTCCAATCATTGAATGTTTCGGTGGCTAGTGCGCTGATCTTATATGAAGCACAGCGTCAACGTCAGCAAGCGGGCATGTATCAACGCGAGCAAAGCGCCCTCTCACCAGCAACTATTCAACGAATTTTATTTGAACGTGGTCATCCTGTATTAGCCAAAGTCGCCAAACGTAAGGGTTTAACCTATCCAGAACTGGATGACCAAGGACAGATAGTGGCAGATAAAAAATGGTGGGACGCGATGCAGCGCGCATAAATAAACTGTACAAACATACAGACCAATGGTTGAATGTTAACTACCATTTCTGATTAACTGGTTGATATTATGTCGCAGCTTCTATCCGCAATTCCATTAACGTCATTATCCGGGGTCGGTGCTAAAGTCGCAGAAAAGCTGGCCAAGATCGGCTTGAATAATGTCCAAGACTTATTGTTCCATCTTCCTCTGCGTTATGAAGATCGCGCGCGAATTTATCCCATGATCAAACTGCATCCCGGTTTATGGGCAGCAGTGCAAGGTAAAATCACTGCCACGGATACCCATTTCGGACGGCGGAAAATGCTTACCGTCAAAATCAGTGATGGTAATGGCTCGCTTACGCTGCGTTTTTTTAATTTTACTGCAGCAATGAAAAATAGCTTTGTGATCGGTAAAGTCATTTATGCTTTTGGTGAAATCAAACCTGGAAATCACGGGCTAGAGATCATTCACCCTGACTATCAGCTCCACGCTCAGCCACAAGATCAACAGCCAAAAGAAGCAACGCTGACTCCCGTTTATCCAACCACAGAAGGCTTGAGGCAAAGTACCCTGCGCAGCTTAACCGAACAAGCCCTTGAGCTGCTCGATAAAGCCGCCGTGCAAGAACTGATGCCGGATGGCTTGTACGATAAACAGATCAGCCTTGCTCAAGCGCTACATATTTTGCATCGCCCCCCAACCGATATAGATTTAAGCCAATTTGATCAGGGGCGTCATCCGGCACAAATGCGCTTGATCCTTGAAGAGCTATTGGCTCAGAATTTATCCATGCTGGCAGTGCGCAGTAAGGGCCAACAAGACAGCGCCCTTGCCCTCAACACACAAGAACAACTGAAAAAGCAGTTTCTTGCTCAGCTGCCTTTTCAACCGACCCAAGCACAAACCAGAGTCGTAGAAGAGATTGAAACCGATCTCAGCCAAGCTCATCCTATGATGCGTCTGGTTCAGGGAGACGTCGGTTCAGGGAAAACTCTTGTTGCCGCCTTAGCCGCACTGAAAGCGATTGAACAAGGCTATCAGGTCGCGCTGATGGCGCCAACTGAGTTACTGGCCGAACAACATGCGGCCAACTTCACCAACTGGTTTACCCCGCTGGGCATCAACGTTGCCTGGCTCGCTGGCAAACTCAAAGGTAAAGCTCGAGAAACAGAGTTAACGCAAATAGCCAGCGGCAGTGCAAAAATGATCGTTGGTACCCATGCCCTTTTTCAAGAGCAGGTTGAGTTTGATCACCTTGCGTTAGTCATTATTGATGAGCAACACCGCTTTGGTGTACATCAACGCTTAGAGCTGCGCGCGAAAGGCGCTAAACAAGGCGCTTACCCTCATCAATTAATCATGACTGCGACGCCAATCCCACGGACTCTCGCCATGACCGCCTATGCGGATTTAGAAACGTCGATTATTGATGAGCTACCACCCGGGCGAACTCCGATCCAAACCGTAGCCATCCCTGATACTAAGCGTAACGATATTATCGATAGAGTGCGCCATGCCTGTTTACATGAACAGAAGCAAGCTTACTGGGTGTGCACCTTGATTGATGAGTCGGAAGTGTTAGAAGCTCAAGCGGCGGCGGACACAGCAGAAGAGCTCCAACGGCAACTGGCAGAGCTAAAAGTAGGTTTAGTCCATGGGCGCATGAAACCGGCTGAAAAACAGCAAGTGATGCAGGCTTTTAAAGACAATCAATTGCATCTTCTTGTTGCTACCACTGTGATTGAAGTCGGGGTCGATGTGCCTAACGCTAGCTTGATGATCATCGAAAACCCTGAACGATTAGGGCTAGCGCAATTACACCAATTACGGGGTCGTGTCGGTCGAGGCTCGGTTGCTAGCCATTGCGTGCTGCTGTATCGCTCACCGTTATCCAAAACCGCGCAAAAACGTTTGGCAGTATTAAGAGAAAGTAACGATGGCTTTGTCATTGCTCAGCGCGATCTTGAAATTCGTGGCCCAGGTGAATTATTAGGGACGAAACAAACAGGATTGGCTGATTTTAAGGTGGCCGACCTATTGCGAGATCAGTATTTAATCCCTGACGTACAAAGAATGGCTCGTCATATTCATGACCACTATCCTAGTCATGCTCATGCTATTATTGAGCGTTGGTTAGGAGAGCGAGATGTTTACGCTAAAGCCTAACGAAACAGGCACATTAGCATGTCATCAGCTATTGATGATGACATGCTTCATCTACTGTTGCCCCTAGGGTGTGTTGCCTAGAATAACTAGACTACAAATCTCTCGCCGCGATTAAAACACTTTTACCTCGAACAAAATTTAACCACGAAAGATAAACAGCCCCTAGTTACTTAGTGGGAAAACTCAACTGAATTTTTAGCCCACCTTCGCTGCGATTATTTAATACCACTGCGCCTTGGTGTTGACTGACGATACGTTTAACTATCGCCAAACCCAGACCAGTTCCTTCACTTCCCCGCGCGGTGTCACCACGAATAAAAGGTTCAAATACTTTTTGTACTTGGCTAGCATCGATCCCCGGTCCATTATCTTCAACACACACCCAAGCCATACGCTTATCTGCGGTGATACCCGTGGTGATTTTCACCCAACCACCCCCATACCGTAACGCGTTAACCACTAAGTTCGTGATCGCGCGCTTAATCGCAATCGGATTGCCAAAAACAGGCTCCATTGTCGCTTGGAACTCAGTTTCAATCGGTAACTCATACCCCCCCTCTGAGCTGGCAATATCACTGGCAATCTCATTAAGATCAACCGCGAGAAACGTTTGTTTATCAACCGGTTTTAGGTAGTCCATAAACTGACTAATGATCTCATTACATTCCTCAGTATCACTAATAATACCTTCCGCAAGATAGCCATCTTCGGGTGACATCATTTCCGTGGCTAAACGAATTCGAGTCAACGGAGTGCGTAAATCATGACTGATCCCGGCCATCAATAAGGCGCGATCTTCTTCTAGAGCTTGGATACCTTGTGACATTTGATTAAACGCTCTAGTCACCGCACGAATCTCACTCGCCCCGCTCTCAATTAAGGGGGGCGGTATTTCCCCTCGTCCCACGGCTAATGCCGCTTTTTCTAAAGCGATCAGCGGCCGGTTCTGCAAGCGGATAAACAACCAACCTCCAGCAACAATCAAAATCGCCACAAAAATACTATTTCTAAACAGCGGTGAGAAATCTTCTTGGCGTAATTCTGTTAAAGGGATGCGTAGAATTTGTTCTGGAAGCTGATCGATCTTCATCCATAAAATATAGCTTTCCGCCCCTAATCCCATCCGCACATCCGCTTGAGAGCCAAGCTCTTGCGTCATTTTCTCACTCATTAAGTCAATGCTGATGGCACGTTGAAATTCATCAGCTGCCGGACCGTGATCGCTAAAAATCTCGACCCCTAATTTTTCTAATACTCGTAATCGAAGTGAAGATTCCCATTCGGGTTCAGCATCAATGAAGGTGTCGTCCAACATTAAGCTAATTTCATGACTGAGAATTTTATTAAACTGCTGCAAGCTGGGGATCAAAGCATAGTTAATAAGAGCAAAATAAGAATAAGCTTGGCTAGCCACTAATAAGGTGAAAAACAACAACACCGTTTGCGTGAATGAACTACGGATTCGCATAGCACACCTAAGGAGAGGAAAGGGGATAACACGATATCAGCCAGCGTTCAGATTGAAAACTGGCTGTATGCAAAAAGCATTAGTTGGCTGATTTACCATCTGGGACAAACACGTAACCTAAGCCCCATACCGTCTGAATATAACGTGGTTTGCTAGGGTCAACCTCCAACATACGACGTAAACGAGAAATTTGTACATCGATAGAGCGTTCCATCGCTGAATATTCTCGCCCCCGAGCCATATTCATCAACTTATCCCGAGATAATGGTTCACGAGCATTGGTCACTAACGCTTTGAGCACCGCAAATTCGCCAGAGGTTAATGGCATTGCTTCGTCACCACGGAACATTTCTCGTGTACCAAGATTTAACCGAAACTCACCAAATTCGACTACCGTGTCTTCTGTGCTAGGAGCTCCTGGTGCTTCAATCACTTGACGACGCAATACCGCTTTAATTCGCGCCAGTAATTCGCGTGGGTTGAATGGCTTAGGCAGGTAATCATCCGCTCCTACTTCTAACCCGACAATCCGATCGATTTCATCGCCTTTCGCCGTTAGCATTAAAATGGGAATAACATTATTCGCATTTCTTAAGCGGCGACAGATCGATAAACCATCTTCACCTGGCAACATTAAGTCAAGCACCATCAGGTGGAAGGTTTCACGGGTTAATAAACGATCCATTTGCTCACTATTCGCCACACTACGTACCTGAAAGCCCTGCTCAGATAAATAACGCTCAAGCAATGCACGTAAACGCGCATCGTCATCAACCACCAAAATTTTATAGTTTTCTTGCATGTCCACTGATCCCACTAAAAAGAGATGACACCCGCACCGATGAGGGTCTACAAAATGTAACACTGTTGCACGATGAGCAATTTAAAGAATTGTTAGCATTTATTACTTGTCTTGAGCTTTCACGGTCATAATAACCCTCAGAAAAGATTAACAAGACCCAATACACATACCACATATCATAACGGATAATCGAGACGCAAAAACCTTGATTATCGCTTTACGTTGTAAAACTCACGTTATTGGTGATTTGGATCGCGGCTTTTAGCAACTGCATATGAAGCGGTACTAAATCATGATGATTGCTACGATAGCCACCACCGACAACAGCCGCGATGGGTATCCCCCACTGCTTTGCTCGTTGTAACACAAAAAGATCACGTTGATAAATAGCGTCACTCGATACATTGAGATAACCAAGTTCATCTTGCTGATGAATATCAACGCCAGCATCGTAAATAATTAAATCGGGACGATAGCATTGAATCGCCATCGGCACGACATCACAAAAAGCCGCTAAAAATTCCTTATCATCACAATTTCTTGCTAGAGGTACATCAAGATCCGAATCAGGTTTACGCGCCGGAAAGTTTTTCTCACAATGAAAAGATAAGGTAATAATATCATCACGTTGCTGACATAACGTCGCCGTTCCGTCGCCATGATGAACATCACTATCAATAATCAGTACCTTATCCACTTCTGGCTGTTGCAAAGCAACATGGGCAGCTAATACCAAATCATTTAACAAGCAAAAGCCACTGCCAAAATCATGGTGTGCATGATGATAACCACCGCTAAGGTGAATGGCTAAACCATGCTGTAGCGCTTGTTGCGCCGTTAATACACTGCCCCCTGCTGAAGTTAACGTCCGTTTAATCAAAGCTTCGCTCCAAGGAAATCCAATGCGGCGCATTTTCGCGGCAGGAAGCGTACCGGATGACAAACTATCAACATATTGACGACAATGAATCTGCTTCACTTCCGTTAGACTCAGTGGCTGAGGTTGATAAAATTGGATAGTATTTTGCCATTGTGGGCAACTGGCGATTTGCTCTTGGATCGCGGTAAATAAATAGCGATATTTATTGATAGGGTAACGATGCTCCGCCGGTAATGGCAAATCAGAATAAATGGGGTGATAAATAACCGGTAACATCATACTAGGCACTCAATGATTGCCGCCGCTTGGGATTCGCGGGCTTACGTCCACTACTTTTACGACGCTTAAATGCTGCACGTTCAACTTTAGGCAAATGCTGCAAGGACTGCGGAACCGGAGCACTTTTTACTTGCTCCATCAATTCACACAACCGTGACTCCAGCGCTTGCATAAAAGGTTGATAAGCCTGATTTCGCTCCGCCATCCCTTGCAGCTGATGCTCCCAATGAGCTGTCATGTCTGGATAAGTGGCTTCGCTCGGCAAAGCATCAATTAAACCTCGCCCGGCAGGGGTACTAATGATGGTTTTACCTTGACGAGACAATAACTGCCGTTTAAATAAAGTATCTAAAATGCCAGCCCGAGTGGCTTCTGTACCTAAGCCATCGGTGTCACGTAATATTTTTTTCAATTCTTTATCGGCAACATAACGGGCAATCCCCGTCATCGCTTGCAATAAAGTCGCTTCAGTAAAATGTTTGGGAGGCTCGGTTTTACGATCGTTAATTTTCCCCTCTCGACACGTCAACTCTGTGCCAGTTTCCAAAGGGGGAACCGTCTCTGTTCCATCGTCTTCTTGCTCTGTCATGCCAGTCAGGCTTTTCCATCCAGGAAAAATCAATTGTCGTCCTTTAGCGATAAAGATCCCCCCAGCAATATCAAACACCAATTTGGCCTCAGCAAAGATTGCTGCTGGATAAAACTGCATCAAATACTGCCGAGCAATCAACTGATAAATCTTCATTTCCTGCGCACAAAGGCTATTGAATCTGGCCTGTTTCGGTGTCGGAATAATGGCGTGGTGAGCATCCACTTTACTGTCATTCCAAGCTTTAGATTTATGAGTTAAATCAGCCCCATGTGCTGCTGTTGCTAACTCTTGGGCATTATTGGCAACCGCTTGAATGACCACACTCGCTTGGGAGAAATGCTCTAATGGCAAGTGGCGACTATCGGAACGAGGATAGGTGATCAGTTTGTGTTTCTCATACAAACTTTGACAAGTATCCAAGACTTGTTGGGCGCTCATTGCAAAGCGCTTAGCAGCATCAATTTGTAAGCTAGATAAGGAATAAGGCAACGGTGCCGCTTGCTTACTCTGTTTGTGCTCAGATTCTTTGACGGTCGCTGGCTGATTCGCGATGCGTTGCGCTACGTTCTCCACCAGCTTGCGACTTACTACCCGCCCCTCGTCATCTTGCCAAGGCAGACACGCTTCACTAGGCTGCCAACGTGCACAAATATCAAACGCCACCCCTGGTTGCTGATAAGGGATCAGAGCGAATAACGTGTAGTAATCATGAGGTATAAACTGCTCGATCTCTTGATCTCGACGAACAACTAACCCTAACACTGGCGTTTGTACCCTGCCTACCGACAACACACCTTGATACCCTGCCTTTTGTCCGAGCAAAGTATACGCTCGTGACATATTCATGCCGTAAAGCCAATCCGCTCGTGAGCGAGCTAAAGCGGAAATGGAGAGTGGAATAAAATCGCGATTACTGCGCATCGAAGCCAGCGCCCTTTTCACCGCGGGTAAGTTAAGATCGCTGATCAGTAACCGTTGCACTTTTTCTTTTTTGGCCTTGCTTAGCTTGCAATATTCCAACACTTCATCGACCAGTAGTTGCCCCTCGCGATCTGGGTCTCCAGCATGAATGACCTCACTGGCTTGCTTTAGTAATTTTTTGACTACCGCTAATTGCTTTGCCGCACTGTTACGTGGCCGCAACTGCCATTGCGGCGGGATGATGGGCAAATCAGCCATGTTCCACTTTTTGTAACGCTCATGGTAAACATCTGGCTCGACTTGCTCAAGCAAATGACCGATACACCATGTCACCACATCACCGTTGCCACAGACAATGAAACCTTGATCTTTTTTTTGAGGATTCGGTAATGCGGCCGCAATCGCGCGGCCTAGGCTGGGCTTTTCAGCGATAAAAAGTCGGCTCATAGCAATCTAACTAGCAAAAATAAAGAGCCACCTTAGCGGAAGTGGCTCTAAAAAATCAAGAGTTAACTGTATAAATAACCAGTTTAACGTTCGCAAAACCGAGCAGGATCAACGGGGAGAGCGATTCAACTAACTGATTGATAGCTCACGAACCAATTTGGCTATCGCTGGCCAATCGCCTTTATCCATCAGATCGGTCGGCACCATCCAAGTACCACCACAAGCCACTACCGATGGTAAATCCAAATAGTGCTGTACATTAGCAGCACTGATACCGCCCGTGGGCATAAATTTAACCGGATAGACCGCGCTGAGCGCTTTGAGCATAGCAACGCCACCAGAGGCTTCGGCAGGGAAGAATTTTAAGGTGCGTAACCCCAATTCCATCGCTTGCTCGACTAAGCTAGGGTTATTCACCCCTGGCACAATGGCGATACCACGTTGCTGACAATATTTCACTGTGGTGGGATTAAGTCCTGGGCTCACAATGAAATCCGCTCCCGCTTGCTGAGCTTGATCCACTTGCGCTGTGGTCAGTACCGTCCCAGCGCCAATCAACATCTCAGGATATGCTTCGCGCATTAGACGAATAGCCTCTTGCGCCGCCTCAGTTCGAAAAGTAATTTCCGCACACGGAAGACCATTTTCCATCAATACCTTGGCCAGCGGCAGCGCCTGCTGAGCATGGTTAATTGCAATCACGGGGACAATTTTTATCTGCGCCAAGCGCTGTTCTAGAGTCATCATAAGGTTACCTTACAAAAGAAAGCTAAGTATGCCGACAATAATGAAGCCTATACTACCTAGTAGGGTCACCATTACTGTCCATGTTTTGAGCGTGGTTTTTTCATCCATTTCCAATAAGCGAGAAACGAGCCAAAATCCTGAATCATTAAAGTGAGACAATACGGTAGCCCCACCAGCAATGGCAATCACGATAAAGCATAAGTCTAGCTCTGACAAACCTGTGGTTTGCGCAACAATCGGAGCCATTAACGCGGCGGTGGTGGTCAAGGCCACCGTGGCAGAACCTTGCGCAACCCGTAAACAAGTTGCGATCACAAAGGCCGCTACAACCAACGGCATACCAGTATGAGCTAAAACATCCGCCAGCGCCTGACCGATACCACTAGAGCGTAATACGCCACCAAACATACCACCGGCACCCGTCACAAGAATCACGGCACAGATCGGAGCTAATGCATCTGTACATAGCTTCTCTAACTTACCCATACCATATTTGCCAGCAAAGGTAGCCAAACACACTAATAAGGTGATTAATAACGCAATCGGTGTTTTCCCTAGCATGCGTAAAAACTCAACCCAAGGCTGCTGACCATCCAGTACCCCAGCCACGGCTAACGTATTTAATCCAGTATCCAAAAAAATCAACAAGACCGGTAACACTAAGATAAACAGTACGGTGGAAAATTTCG
>SLFB01000297.1 GCA_007124475.1 Vibrio sp.
GCGGGTTGACTACACTTAAAGATGGTTGACTATAAGCTTATTCGTCGAACAAACCTAAGTGCTCTTTGGCATAAGCTTCAAATTCTGTGCATCCACCAATGTGTTGTTGATCAATAAAGATTTGTGGCACAGTTTCAACCGGTTTACCCACTGTCTTTTCAAGATCAGCTTTGGTAATGCCTTCTTCATGGATATCAACATAGCGATAGTTGAAGTCATCGCGTTTCGCTTTTAAGGTTTCTGCGTGCTCTTTTGCACGGACACAGTATGGGCAAGCCGGGCGGCCAAAAATCACTACGAACATCACTTTCTCCTCTGTTTCGTTTGCGTCACTATGCCCGATTCGTATTAGGAAATAAAGTGAGATTTAGCAGTTGTTTTAATAGGTAAAATTGATTGGATACTTTGTGGGCAAATCAGATTCGCCATGATTCGCGTCTAGCTTGCACTTAAAGCAAGTGAGTTTGTGACTTGGCCCATAGTCTTAGCTTTAGGCTGATTTTTTTAGTCACAGCCTGCACTGAGTCAAATACTTTTTTGATAAACAACAGCAGACTGGAGATAGTTATAGATTTGGCTGGGGGGCACATGTTTCAGTTTCTAACATCGAATCGCATTGTATTTGGTGCCGGTGCACTGCAAAACTCGCTGTCATTGATTAATCAATATGGATATAGCGTGCTACTGGTCTCTGGCAGAAGTGTGCAGCGCGCCCAAATGGTCAGTGATTATTTGCAGCAGCAGAACATGCCGTATCAACATGTCGCTATCCATGGTGAGCCTAATATTACTATGGTTGAGGAAGTGGCAATTGCTGGGCGGCACTTTCAACCTCAAGTTGTCGTGGCTATCGGTGGTGGTAGTGTTTTAGATATGGGTAAAGCTTTAGCCGCGATTATTCCTAATCAAGGTAATGTCTATGACTATGTTGAAGTGGTTGGTCGTAATGTTCCTCTTAAAACCAAGCCGCTGCCATTTATTGCGATTCCAACCACTGCAAGTACTGGGTCGGAAGTCACTAAAAATGCCGTGTTAAAATCTGGACAAGATAAAGTAAAAGTGAGTTTACGCAGCCCAGAGATGTTACCCGCCGTAGCCATTATTGATCCAAGCCTAACTTACGGTACTGACCGCTATACCTCGGGGCGTGGAGCAATGGATGCTTTTACTCATTTAATGGAGGCCTATGTTTGTGGAGATCCTAATCCTTTAACGGATATGATCTGTGAAGAAGGCTTACGTCGTTTATCTCGTTCAACCCTTGCCGCGTGTTGTTTGGATGAGAAAGACGCTCGTGCAGACTTATCTTTTGCTGCCATGTTAGGTGGTATGGCGATGACCAATGCGAAACTGGGCGCAGCCCACGGCTTGGCATCAGCATTGGGCGGTAAATTAGAGGCTCCACACAGTGTGATCACCGCTCGTCTCGCCCCATATGTGATGAGAGAAAATATTCACGCTGCACAGCAAGCGAAGAGAGTAGAGGTATTGCAGCGGTATTTTCGAATTGCACAGCTGTTAACAAAGCGTAAAAACGTCAATATTGATGATAGCGTTCTCTGGGTACAAATGATGCTGGATAAATTACAATTGCCGACGTTAGACCAGTTTGGTGTCTGCACAACCTCTTTTGAACAAGTTGCCACTGATGCATTACGTTCACAAGCCATTAAAGGTAATCCGCTTCCCTTAACCCATGAGCGATTGGTGTATATTTTACGGCAGGTTTGTTCATGTTCTAAATCAGAAACACAGAATATTACCCCATCGTTGGTTAGCGAGAAAAGGTTGCAGTGGATTTATAATTCTCGCCTTGTCGAAGGAAGTGAACAAGGGAGCTAAGGGAACTAAAGCTGCAAGGGAATGGGGCTATTCATCTTATCACTATGAACAGCCACATGCTCTTTTTTGGTTGAGGGGCAAGCAAACAGAGTTAAAATTGCGATAATTTATCGTAGCGAGAATCTTTCAATACATCTTTAACGCGTTTTAAATTTTCTCTAAAACCAGAACCACGACGTAAAGTAAAGCCAGTTGCTAACACATCAATCACCGTCATCTGTACAACTCGGCTTGCCATTGGCATATAGACATCGGTATCTTCAGGGACATCTAAACAAATAGACAGTGAGCTCGCTTTATCTAATGGTGAGTCTTTAGCGGTAATGGCGATCACTGTGGCACCATTTTCTCGAGCAAGATGAGCAATTTCCACTTGGCTTTTTGTGCGCCCGGTATGAGAAATTAACACAATCACATCATTGTCAGTACAATTGATGCTGCTCATCCGTTGCATCACAATATCTTCAAAACAGCTAATAGGGATATTAAAACGAATGAATTTATTTTGCGCATCACGTGCTACTGCAGAGGATGCACCTAAGCCAAAAAAGGAGATACGTTTAGCCTGAGTAAGTAAGTCAACGGCGCGATTAATTTGCATCGGGTCAAGACTATTTTTGGCGACATCTAAGCAGGCCATCGTTGATTCGAAAATCTTATGAGTGTAAGCATCAGGGCCGTCATCTTCTTCAACATTACGATTAACGTAGGGGGTGCCATTCGCTAAACTTTGAGCGAGATGTAGCTTAAAATCGGGGAAACCTTTGGTATCTAACCGTCGACAAAAGCGGTTGACGGTTGGCTCACTGACATCAGCCATTTTGGCGAGCGTAGCAATACTCGAATGGATAGCGGTTTGTGGTGAAGTCATAATAACCTCGGCCACTTTACGTTCCGATTTGCTGAAATTTTCCAGATTTTTTTGTATTTTTTCTAATGTATTCATAGTGTTCACGCGGGCCTAGAGAACAACTTGTTGGGATTTTTTAGTCTGTTATTATCGAGGGCAAATGATTATTGCTCAAACAAACTTGTTACCAACACCATAACAGCAGTATAAACCTAAGCTGTCATAAATCATAAACCTTACCTCCTACCAAATGATAAGAATATGACAAGCCTCAAACTAAACTTTATAAAAACTACGGTTTTAGAACCAAAGTTTAATGAAATTAGCCAAACAAGAGGAAATTTGATGGGAAAATTACAATGAAAAGAAAGAAATTTTCATGATTCTCTTTCTTTTCATGTAGTCAAATCCCTTACGAACTCAAGTCGAAAGGGTAGATAGGTCTAACGGTTTTGATGAGCCTTAATGATCATCTGACTCGTTTGGTTTATAGCATCTAAAGTTTTAGTGGCCAAATTAGCAATTTCACGCTGCTCGATTAAAACTGATTGTAAAATATCCTGAGTGGTTAATGGATTAGCCAGTACTACGCGAAATACTAAGGTATCTAAACCTTGTAAATGCGATGGATTAAGCTTAGTCCGAGAAACAAATGACTTACCGGTTTCGCGCTGTTTCTTTTGCACGAACTTAGTCAGTTCATTCAGTTGCTGATTGAGCAACTTTGTTTCAGTTTGGTTGGCAACCAATAGAGCTTGTTTGGCACTCTCGGGTAGGTAACGATAGGTCAGTAAGCAAAGCTCTGGTTTTGAAATTAACTCAAAGTCGGTTTGTGACTGAATGAGATCAGCAAAGAAATGGGCCTTATTAATACTCTGATCTATCAACAATTGATAGCCAGCTCGGCTGATGATATGAAGGCTAGCATAGACCAACATCGCCATACCAGACCGAGAACCTTCCAGCGTATGACTACCGAGGTCTTTTGAACCTTGGCGCAGAATATATTGGGCGTGATGCTCAATAGAACTCATGGCGTTAGGATCTTTAAATAACACCATTCCCGCGCCCATCGGGATATACATTTGTTTATGAGCATCAATGGTCACAGAATCTGCTAATTCAATGCCATCGAGTAAATGACGATAAGTTGCGGACATAAGTGTTGCACCGCCCCAGGCTGCATCAACATGAAAATGGATTTTTTCAGTGTGGCAGATCTTTGCTATCGCGCGGAGTGGATCGACATTACCGGTTTCAGTGGTCCCTGCTACACCGACGACAGCAAAAGGAAGAATCCGCTCGGCTTTAAGGGATTGAATTTTTTGTTGCAGGTCTTCAGGACAAAGGCGATTACTTTCATCAGTTCTCACTGTAATTAATCCATCTTGACCAATGCCTAAAATGTCCGCTGCCTTTTTTAAAGAATAGTGACCGCGTTCAGAAACCAAAATCGCTAGACCTTGATAGCCATAATGGAGCATGGCCTTAACCAGGCCCTCTCGCTCGACGCCTTTAAAGCTACCTTGTGCTTTAAGTGCGTTATTTCTCGCCACCCAAAGAGCGGTAATATTAGCAATGGTTCCCCCAGAACAAAAAGCGCCAAGTGAGTGCGCAGCGCTGTGCATCCATTGCTGATAAAAATCATCATTTTGATCGTAAATTAGACGATGGAGCATCCCAAGAACTTGTCTCTCTAGTGGGGTAAATGCTTTCGACGTCTCGATCTTCACTAGGTTTTGGTTCAAGGCGATCATAATTTTTGATAATGGCATCAAAAAGTAGGGTAAAGCCGATGTCATATGACCGATAAAACTTGGTGATGCCGTATGCACCGATTGTGCAACTAAGGTATCCATTAAATGTTGAGTATGTTCAGAAACAAACTCGGGAGATTCGGGTATTCGAGGGTTAGAAAAATCTTTTTCAATTTCTTTTAATGGCTTTTCTTCTGCCACTATGTGTTCACGTAAAAATTGATTTAAGTTTTGCGATAACTTTTCTTCGATACGCGTTAATGTCGAATCCGCTGCTTCAGGGACAGTGAATATACGCAATAAAGTGTCGAAATTCGCATCGGCTTTTTTGTGTTCTAATACCATGATTCTATCGTTATGTTGTATTCCCTTCCGGCTTGAAGTGGTAGCGATGTGCTCTGTGACCAAACCAAAGAAGAAGCTATGGGTGATCTGGTGTGCGCACTTATCGTCTACTTATAACCACAAGTTGTTTGGGCATAGTAAAGAGTTTCAGTTAGGCGGATGAGCACAAACTGTCTGATTATTCTGTTCGCTTAAGGTCTAATTAAGCAGATAAACTTTGCAAGTATGCCAAGCATGTGACGTTAACGCTATTAACTTGAAGGTCATTAACGTGGATTATACCGTTATCACAACCACATACCGAGTAAAATTGTGATCGATTATCAACAAGTGTTATCAAAATGTGAGATAAGCTGGTGTTGGTTAATGGTTCGCCAAAGTGACGAATAGCAGCATGAAAACAGGGACCAATAAACTTAATATGAATCCGCTAACGATAGCTATTGGCACACAGCGAACGCCACCAGAGGTTTGAATAATCGGTAGCGTAAAATCCATCGCTGTTGCACCGGCGTAGCCAATGGCGGTAGAGGGTTGTTGACGAATGAGCAAAGGGATCAGTACCAAAGCCACTAACTCACGCAATAATTCAATGAGAAATGAAGCACCACCATAGACAGGGCCGAAAGCATCCCCCATGAGGATGCCAGATAATGAATACCATCCGAATCCTGAGGCCATAGCCAGTGCTTGATAAATCGGTATATCTAATAGAAATGCAGCAATGATCCCCCCGAGCCAGCTAGAGACAATGACTAAGCTCGCGATGATCATACCGTGTTTATTTAATAAAATTTGTTTTAAGCTCAAGCCGCTGTTTCTTAATTGAACGCCAATACAAAATAGCAAAATGAATAAAATCCATTCACTTGCTGTTTCTAACCACGATGAACGGGTATTCATCATTAAGCCGAGTACGAAGCCGGCGGCAACGATAGCTACCAGCTTTAGTGATTCTAAGGTGAGGGAAGAGAGGGGCAATTTATTTTTACTCGATTGGTTATTCAGTGGACGCCATCGATCAACCCAAGGTAATACCAGTAAATTACAAATTCCAATGGCGAGAAAAAACACCATAGTGACTTGCAAGATAACTTTAAAATTGCCCATTAAATTTTCAAGGGCAGCTAGGCTTAAGCCCATTACAAAAAGAATGACAAAAATCAGGCTCAGCGTCATCTTATTGAGCCATGTCAGTACTGTTTCACTTTTGACTAGGCAAGCATAGCCGGCCACTAAAGGAGCAAAAATAAAGAGAATTCCTGATAGCATTTCCTACTCCTTAAGTTAATGAGTAATTAGAAGCCGGTATTATGAATAACCTGTTTTAGTCGGGTATCGAATTCAGCAGTTGATAAATTACTAAGGTAATAAAGAACTTCTGCTCCCGAGGTATTGATTTCAACCTCATGCTCATCCAATTCATCGTCTTGTTTTCTAAATAAGAGTAAATGATTAGTGATGCGCGCAATGTCTAAATAGCTAACGGGTACAGTTTTATTGATTATTAACTGATTGCTTGCAACCTCAACAAAATCATTATCGAACCCCCAATGTGATAGTACCTGTTGGCTGGTAATAGCGCACTTAGATTGGAAAATTTGCAGAGCAATATTTTCATCTAAATAATGACCATTTTCTAAGTACAGGTGGTATTCATTGACTAAGCAAAATAAACCAATATCAGCTAATAAACCGGTTAATAATGCCTTTTCAGATTCTAAATACTGGTAATCCAGTGGGTAAAGCTGCTTAAAGCTTTGTGTGACCAACACCATACTAGCAGCGAACTCTCTCGATGCTCTAGCACTTTGAGTCAGTATATCTTGACTAGATTGACTCACTTGAAGAGCTAATTTCAATTGCTCTATCGCCTGGGCAGTGACAATGTCACGTGTGCGAACGATACCTAATCGCGCTACAGCGGTGTTGAGATCATAGCAGGTAATGTTACGTCGATTAAATATGACTGAATTAGCAATGCGGATCACCGCAGCGGCTAAACCAGGATCGTCGGTCAAGCAAGCGGCTACATCAGCGACAGTTGAAGAATTATCACTGCATAATTGCTGAATTTTAATCACGACATTGGGAATGGGGGGCATTGAAATTTTGCCATTTCTTATCGACATTTCAACTAACTGTGCGAACTCAGTTTCCAATCCTTGGATAAGCAAGTGCTTATTTTCTGGTAACCAATAAAACGATAAGTGGGACATTAGGCATAATCAATCATATAAAAGATAAATCATTTTACCGATCGTGAATCTAAAGATGCAACAGCTAAAGTGATTTTAATCTAACTATCGCTTCTCACTGATTTTCTCATAGATATAGTTAAGTTTTAACATTAGGCCATGTTTTTTTTATGGGATTAAAGTTGCAGAAATGTGACATTAGTCCAGAAAAGAAGTAAGGTTTTATGTATTATTCATTGAGAATAATTATGCAACAAAGTGGTTAGTGCCCAGGTGTATATCGTGATGACTTGCTTACCATAAAATATAATGGACTTTATCAATATCACTGCTCTGTTGCTCTCATTA
>SLFB01000314.1 GCA_007124475.1 Vibrio sp.
ATACCCGATGTATCCATGCGAACAAAGATACCGTCTGAACCTTTTCCATCACCCGCAGTTTTATCTTGTAAATAAACGCCGCGCCAATCTCCCACACCTTGAGAATATTGAGCAATTACGCCAGTAATTTTATAAGGTTTAGAGCTCCAAAAACCATTGTCAACATAAGGGGAAGAATCGCCTTCACCTTGGATTTCACGAATAGCCTTTCTCTCAGCATTAGAGAGTTCACATACACCTGGTACTGGTTCAGGTTCTGGTAGATCAGAAGCATCTTCACCGTATAAGGTGCGATCGCCTAATCCTTCGTAAATAAAAGGGTCATGCTCAAACCAATCTGCTGAACGATATTCTTTTTGTGGCGTTGCTCCTGGTAAACGATGGAATGTTCGACGATAACCCCATCCATTTGTACTATTATTCAGGCCTGGGACTAATTGTACTAACCCCACCACATCATGAATATTGGCAACAGCCGTATCAGCATCGGTTGTCATTATTGGCGCAATAAAGACTTTGTCATCGCCATTAAACGGAAAACTATGAGTCACCGACACAGCATTAGAATCAATCGCATTTTTTAGATCATCATGAGAGCCCGCATGATAAACTACCAATGACTGTCTAGGTTGTAAGGTGACGCCATTCAGTACATCAGCTTGATTAAATAATGGATTTCCAGCATTGGTTGCCCCAACCGTATATAATGCCGTGTTTTCAAATGTATGAGCAGTAGCATCACTGGTATTAAGAATCTCAATGGCTTTACTATTTCCCAACCCCATCACATAGCGGGAAATAACAATATCATTAATATCTGCCCACGCTGACGCACTGAGCGTCAATGCAATCGAGGCCGTTAAGGTCTTTAATTTTATGTTCATTTATACTGTCCTTGTGAGCACATTAGAAGAAGACTTTCGCTTTGGCATAACTACGGTAGTGAGAGTCACCAATGTTAGCTTCAATTTCTATCACAGAAGAACGGGTTGGTTTGTATCGCACGCCAACCGTTTGCCAAGTACGGCGTTTACCCCAGCTATCCCAACGCTCAACATCACCGTCCCAGAACTCATCAAATTTGTCCCATTTTTGGTATTCTTCATAGTTCACTGAACCAATTAAATCCCATTGTGGAGTCAAACTGTATTGTAGGGAAACAAGGCCACCATGGTTTTTCAATTCTTGGTAGTCATTGAATCGACGTATTTCCGGCTGATCAGCAACAGCCTCTTTTATTTTTGTGGAACGCTGAGCTTCATCTTGGTATTCAATAAAACCATTAATACCGAGTAAAATATCTGAGGTAATCGCATAACGTAAGCCGACACCATATAAGGTTTTTTCACCAACTCGCGCTTCACCGCCAGAACCATTGCGCTTTTCAGCGCCAAACACCACAGATAAAGGATCAGAGAAATAGCCTACATAACCATTGACTGTGTTACCTAAAGGCGTACCCGAAGAACTTTCAGCGCGATAGCTATAAGAGACACCGACACGAATCATATCAAAGTAGTGGCCTTCATACTTAATGGTGCGAGATTGGTCACCCGCTTCATTGGTTGCCGCGCCACCTTCAATGGTTAAATCGCCAAAAGCATCATAATCATCGAACGCGGTATCATTCAGACCAATTTCAATATTATGTTGAGGAGAAATGCGATAACCCAGCCACACTTTATCTACTTCTGTGACCATTTCACCGCTACCACCAGGCCAGTTTTCACGCAAGTAATCCAACTCTAAGCGATAGTGAATACCACCGACCTGACCTTTGGCTCCTAATGTCGCAAAGCTGTCATCAATAAAAGATTCATTGCTATTAAATTGGTTAAATTTGGATTTATTGCCAAAGTAGCCACCAACGCCCACTTCACCAAACACATCCATATAATCACCATTATCCGCGCTATAAACTCGAGCTGCATGGCTCGACGCTGATAATGCTAAAAACACGGCGGACAGCGCTAGAGGTAACGCTGATTTTCGAGAAAGAATTACTCGCATGCCATTTTCCTTGTTATAAGTCATACTAATCGTCTAAAGTGATACAAATCACAACAGTGTGTAATATTAACCTAATCAAGGTTTACTTTTTGTGACCAGAGACGCAGTAAAGTAAAAACTCAAGTTGCCAAGAAGTGATTGACAAAAAATAACCCATTACAATACATGAGGTTAAAATACGACTCTCATCATTAACGCTAAAAACCACTTCACAAAAATTTGAATTAGCTCTCATAACCAAACCACTTCGTGATCAACTAGCAAACGTTTGCCACTGATTGCATTCATTTTTATCAAGAAAAAAGCAAAAAAAGAGAGTTTGGTTCAATAAATAACATGAAGTGCAAGTAAAAAGCCCCTAGGTATAAACCTAAGGGCTGACATAGGGAGGTGTTGTTAAAAAATCTGGTTTAAGGATACATCCCCTTACCAAATAAATTAAACACTCGCGCAACACCTTGGGTGAATATCATCGGCTCAGTGAGAATAGCTAGGCATAAACAATCTTGATCGGCTTCGGTTTGCGGCGCATGACAGATTGAAGCGTCCCGTTGAATAAAATCCCCCACTTCATAATGACCGTCTTCATCGCTAAATCCTCCATGCAATACCAAGGTTGATTCAGTCCCTTTGTGGGTATGCTGAGGGACACTGACCCCTTGATTGATATACATTAAGCTCATACGCATAGTGTCTTCACTGTGTAAGGCTAACGAATAAACCTTGCCGCCAAAATTACGCCACTTCGCGTTAGAGGGGATCAAACGACGCAAAGCGCGAGGTATAGCTAACTCTTTACCATTAATATTAATCGTGGTTGATACGTCAAAAGTGACTAAAGGCTCCGCTGGTTCAATATCAGTAATGGCAGCCAAGATGCCATCTAATTCATGACATTGTGAGTCAATAGACTCTGACATCAGTTGCTTGCCTTGCTGCTCTTCAAAACGATGAACCACTTGGCGGCAATGGGGACAGAGCTCAAGATGGGTAGCTAGGGCAACACCATGACAAGCATCGATATTTCCTTTGGCATAGGCTTCGAGTAAGGATAATTCTGGGTGATAACTCATAGTGGCTCCACATCAATCGAGGTTCTTAACTTTTCTACCGCTAGACGTAAACGGGACTTAACCGTCCCTAATGGGATGTCAAACATCTCGGCGACTTGCTGGTGCGGTAATTCTTCTAGATACACAGCACGAACCACTTTTTGTTGTGATTCTGGTAATAAATCTAAAAATTTGACCACTTGTTCTTTTAGCCTTTCATGCTCTGGAGAATAGTGATCGATAAGGTCTGGCGGGCAATACTCCGTCGGCCAAATATCGTCAGCCAGGACATGCAGCTCTCTACCCTTTTGCTTGCGCATTAGGTCATAACATAGATTGCGCGCTATGGTATAAACCCAAGTGGATAACGAACTTTTTTGACTATCGAATAGGTGTGACTTTTGCCAAACTGCCGCCATGGTTTCTTGCACTATCTCGACAGCGACTTGCTCATTACCTAATTGTTTGACGACAAATTGCTTGAGCCTAGGAGAGAAGAAGTGAAACACCACCCCGAAAGCTGCTTTATCTTGCCGCTGCACTTTCTCCATATAGTCCGCCCAATCATCACGGGTAAAAGTTTGTGGCATTTGACTTGTCATAAGTTACCTATCCTTGCAAAACCTCGGTCTAGAAATGGCTTTTAGCTATATCACTATTACGTGATATCTAGCTAAAAGATCACTAGCCAATGAAGAGTATTGCTGTCGAGACGCAATAGAAAGATTAAGTATATACCCAAACAGCTTGGAGTTTCAGGTAGGAAGGGCGATACCCGTAAACACTCTCTCTAATAGTTAGATAATATCAATTATTTCAGCCAGCTTAAGCGGTTAACTCAACCTTTATCTGAACAACCATCGTAGATTTCAATCGTCTGGGTCAAAAATGATAACGCGGGTTGACAGTTATCATGATCAACTAATTGTTCCCACTGTGACTTGGTCAATGGCAGTATCTCTAACCAACGTTGAGCCACCCAACTGGCATCATCAAAAAAACGGTGTGAGTATAAATCACCCACTTGTGGAAACTGCTGATAAATTTGTTGCAGCTGCTCACTTAATAATAAGTGATGATCGGCAATCGGCGCTGTAGGCCAACTCGCTAACCAGCGCACAGTGGCTTTACGTAAACCATCATATTCACTGCGTACTCGTTCAATAACAAAACGCTTCACTCCAACCACGGTAACGCCAAGTAGACCATCATCTAGAGTTTCAAAATCAACGATCTTTACCCAAGTGCCTAAGTGAGATAAAGCATGAGCCTTTGTTGGCGACTTGTTATCTAATAAACAGACACCGAAACCACTATTTGCTTTACTGCATTCCGCGATCATACGTCGATACCTAGGCTCGAAAATACGCAGTTTCATTTTACCTTCCGGCAATACGATCGAGCTAAGCGGAAAAAGCATAATTTCTTGCATATTCCCTCCTGGTGTTTTTATTCATCATGCTTAATTTACGCAGGTATCTTGATAGGGATCACTCAGCAATTGGATTCTAGATATTCAGGTGGCGAGCAACGGATGAGAAAGGCGATCTGTGACAAGCAATAAAACAACTCAGACACCTAGTTGCTTGCATGCATAATAAGTAGATAACAAAAATGTGACAAACACCCAATTAAGACACTCAGTTTTCATTACATATTATTTTTTAATGATAAAATTGTCGCTATTATAGTCATATATTAACCGAGACATTTTATCGTGTTATAAGTTCACTCAAAAAAGAGAGTTCCCCTATGCGTAAATCACTTTTAGCTCTTGGCCTCATAGCTGCAACTTCTGCTCCTGTTATCGCTGCGGATTATACCGATGGCGATATCCATAAAAACGATTATAAATGGATGCAGTTTAACTTGATGGGTGCATTCAACGAACTACCAGGTAAATCGAGCCACGATTACTTAGAGATGGAATTTGGCGGTCGCTCTGGCATTTTTGACCTGTATGGTTATGTCGACATTTTCAACCTGGCTAGTAAATCAAGTAGCGACAAAGCTGGCGAAGAAAAAATGTTTATGAAATTTGCGCCGCGTATGTCTCTTGACGCACTAACCGGTAAAGATCTCTCTTTTGGCCCAGTACAAGAACTCTACATCGCTTCATTAATCGAGTGGGGTGGTAATTCAGGTGTCAACAATCAGAAAATCGGTCTTGGTTCTGATGTAATGGTGCCATGGCTAGGTAAAGTTGGCGTTAACCTTTATGCAACTTATCAAGGTAATAATAAAGATTGGAACGGTTTCCATTTTGCAACCAACTGGTTTAAACCTTTCTACTTTTTTGACAATGGCTCATTTGTCTCTTACCAAGGTTACATTGATTACCAATTTGGCATGAAAGAGGAATATTCGTCTGCAAGCAATGGTGGAGCCATGTTTAACGGTATTTACTGGCATTCCGATCGCTTCGCAGTGGGTTATGGCTTGAAAGGCTATAAAGATGTATTTGGTATTAAAGACTCCAGTGCATTCAAATCAAGCGGCTTTGGCCACTACGTAGCCGCCACCTACAAATTCTAATTGTTTATTATTCAATACCTATAGGGAGAAGTATCGACTTCTCCCTTTTTTTATTTTTGCTGCGATGGCATTTTCTTTCTGATTGATAACGAAATAACTTGATTAATAGCTACAAAAAAAGCGGCTCACCTAACGAGCCGCTTTGATAATGAGTCACCTGAATCTAAATTAGATTAATTCACTCGATTCAAAGTCACTACCGGATAAGTCAACGCTTCCAATACTGGCTGTTGCTCGGCAATGTATTTCACAACGGCGCGCGCATCGGTATTACACACCACATTATCCGCTTTACAGTTCAGCTCATGACCTTGATAGTGAACCCGGTAACGTCCAGCGACTTCTTCAATATGACTGACGGGGAAGGCGGCTAATTGTCCGTCCACGTAAGCGAGATCAACTCGACCTGATTGCTCTTTTTGCGCTTCGAATAGTGGCGTCCAACCATCGTTACCCGTTGCGTTATAGCTGTTCATCGCTACATTATAAACTTTATCATCTTCTAATGCGGTCCATACTGGTGCGTCTAATGTACCAGTATTCACTTCAATCAGGCTTAATGTACCCGCTTCATATTGAACCGTTTCATCAAACACATAACGCAAGTTACCACCGTACGGGAATTTACCTGCGTGAGCGGTTGGCGGAAGTGTCTCGGTGATTGTTTTTGCAATCAACGCTTTAATCACCGAGCCTTTCACTGGTACAACTGACATAAAGTTAGCAAAGGGTAGCATCTCTAAAGTAACATCACCTTCACGGTATTCACCTTCAGCAATATTGGTACGAATACCACCAGCACCCGTTAAAGAAAAGTCAACTTTCATCCCCGTTAATTGAGCAACATCGTCGCTCGCAGCCCAATAATATTGTCCTAGGGCGACAATGGGCGCTACGCGAGAGCCGTGTTGATCTGAGTTGTTATCACCTGGGCGACGAGCATGACGAATTTCCTGTGGCACGCTGGCAATGACGTCACCATAAGCGGCTTCAACGGCTGGTTTATATTCCGCATCGATATGTGCACGTAACGCAGCATCTTCTGCTGCAATAGCAATATTACGTTGACGCTCGATAAAGCGAATAGCACGGCGACGATCACGATCGCTAAACTCACTACCTTCTTGACGGTTAGCTTGATGATAGAACTCATCATTACTCAACAAAGTATTATGTCCAGCACAAGAAATTAAATCACCGTTATCATCAAAGGATACGGTTGTTTTACCAATGGCTTGTGCAAACTCGCCCGCTTGTACAACACAGGTTTTACCAATGCCATTTGGGTTAGTGACTAATTGAGCATAAATGCCATTATTACCTAAACCTAGGTTAGTAAAATCACCGAGTAACGAGTGCGAGTGACCACCAACAATTAAGTCAATACCGTTGACTTTACTGGCTATATCTAAGTCAATCGCATTACCAACGTGAGTAACCGCGATGATCTGGTTAATGCCTAGTGCTTTTAGCTCATCAACGGTTTCTTGCGCTGATTCAGCCATGTTAAAAAACTGCACATCACCAGTATTAGGGGCAATATTTGGCATATCGTCCAATGCAATACCAAACACACCCACTAAAGGCTTATCTGTTGGCAATTGACTCATGTCATCAATTCGCTGCTTCGAATAACCATCAAAAGCGTAAACAACATAAGGTTTTAGATTAGTCTGATCTTTTAAATCTTTATCTAAACTGGCATCGA
>SLFB01000247.1 GCA_007124475.1 Vibrio sp.
AGTGAAATCAAAAAGCATTCGAACTATTGCTAGTTCAGGTCACTCAGTTCATTGATAAATCTTTTTGATTATCATCAACGAGTGCCCACACAGATTGATTGGTTTAAATTGTTAAAGAGCGCTTCTAGTTGACACTATCAACTCAGAAGAGGCCGTTATTTTAGCGAGATAAATTGTCGTGTCAAACACTTTTTAATTTATCTTGTTAGGATTAATCCTTTCTAAAACAACTTACTGAATGGTTTATTTATTTCGCATTCCCCGTTCAGTGAGGCGGCATTATAGAGACCTTCATCACATTGGCAAGCACTTTTTTGACTTTTTACTTCAAAAACCGACAAGCGTGCAAAAAGCCATCAAGATTGATCGGCTTAACCATTTTTATTTACAACTCAGCAAACTTTATCGCGAATTTGGCCACCTTATTCCAGTTGGTGTACTCTATTTCTTTGGAGGTATCCGTTTCTCCTCCCGTCAATTTCATAATAAAACGAATCATCATTCTATCGAACCAACGATAACGAGGATAATAAAGAGCACCAGCAAATACACCAATCAAAAGAGGCTGCCAAGGCGATTTCTTGAGGAAAGTTTTAATATAAACGCTGCCTTCAGGAGTATCTTTAGCTTGTTCTTCTTTACGAGCAGTCAAATTGACACAATAAAAAGCACACTTATTTTGCTGTAAATAAGACTGATGCTTCTCTATAAATGAGTAAAGTTGCGGACTAAGGCGACCATAACGTATCGACGCTCCAATCAAGACTTTATCGTAGCTTGATAACTCATCACTAATAAAGTCTTGTATATCTTGAATATCACACTGGCTACCAACCAATCGCTCAGCGATAAAATGCATGATCTTCTTAGTTTGTCCCTCACGAGATGAATAGAGCATCAATATTTTCACGAAATCCCCTTAGCTACGCCAAAAAGTAGGCGTCAATAAAATAAGCAATGTAAATATTTCTAATCGGCCAAATAACATCGAAACAATCAAGATCCATTTTGCTGCATCATTAATATCCGCAAAATGCGAGGCTACATTTCCAAGCCCTGGCCCCAGATTATTGAGTGTTGCTGCGACAGCAGAAAAAGCCGTTAATTCATCTAAACCTGTGAAAATCAGCGCCAACATACAAACCACAAACACTAAAGCATATGCCGAGAAAAATCCCCACACCGCATCAACGACTCGTTGTGATAAAGCACTATCGCCCAATTTAATTGGATATATGGCTCGAGGATGAACTAAGCGCTTCATCTCCCTTGCACCTTGTAACGTTAGTAAAAAAACTCGGATCACTTTCATTCCACCACCGGTCGAGCCAGCACACCCACCAATAAAAGATGAAAATAATAAAAGCACTGGTAAAAAGAGCGGCCAATCAGCAAAGCCGGTTGTCGTAAAACCAGCAGTGGTAGAAATAGATACGGTTTGAAACAATGTTTGGTCAAATGCATGATACAACGAGTCGTAACTATGATGCTTTAGAATCACTAAAAAACAAATCACGAATAAGATCAGTTGAATACCAATAAAAGCGCGAAATTCACGATCAGCCCAGTAATATTTAGGATGCACGCCACCACTTGCAAAAGCAGCGTAATGTAAAGTGAAGTTACACGCTGAAACCAACAAAAAAACGACCGCAATCAAATTGATTGCATAGCTATCAAAGTGGCCAATACTGGCATCATAAGTAGAGAACCCACCAATCGCGATGGTAGAAAAGCTGTGACAAATGGCATCAAATAATGTCATCCCAGCAAACCAATAAGCAGCGGCGCATGCAATGGTTAAACTTAAATAGATATACCACAGCGCTTTAGCCGTTTCAGCAATTCTTGGTGTCACCTTATTATCTTTCACTGGCCCAGGGATCTCAGCTCGGTATAGCTGCATACCACCAATGCCCAAAACAGGTAAAATCGCTACTGCCAATACAATGATCCCCATACCACCAAACCACTGTAATAATTGACGGTAAAATAAAATGGCTTTCGGCAATTCGTCCAAGCCAACAATTACAGTAGCTCCCGTTGTCGTTAGGGCAGAAAAGGACTCAAAAAAAGCATCGGTAACCGACACGTTAGGATTATCGGCTAATAAAAATGGTAACGCCCCTGCACTGCCGATCACCGTCCAGAATAAAACCACAATAAGAAAGCCATCTCTCGCTTTTAATTCATGTCGGTGTTGACGATTAGGTAGCCACAGCAGCGCTCCCAAAATAAATAGGACAAAGAAAGTAGAAACGAAAGGTACTCCAGCGCCATCACCATAAAATAAAGCAACGGAAGCAGGGAGTAACATTGAGACACTGAATAAAGCGAGCAATAGCCCGACAATACGAATAATTGAACGAAATTGCATAAAAATGACGAAGCTCTGCTTCCGACTTCCTAAGTATGTTCTATGTGAGTAACAAGAACTTTAGCACTGCTCTTGTTAATAATGTTTTGGGTAAAATCATCTAAATAAATCCGAGGCACTTCAATCAATAGCTGTACCTTATCTTGATATTGAGCATCAACTTGCATCGCATCAAAATTCAACATGATGGATTGAACTAGAGCAATTAACGAGTAGTCTAGCGTTACCATCACTTTTGTGGTGATTTTTTTCTCATTTATTTGAAGCAACTTAAGCGCTTGCTGTACACCACCGCCATAAGCTTTTACTAATCCACCTGTACCAAGCAAAACACCACCATAATAACGAGTAACGACGGCCGTGACTTCTCCTATACCAGCCCCAGCTAACTGAGCCAACATAGGCTTACCAGCAGTACCAGATGGCTCACCATCATCACTAAACCCCCATAACGATGAATTATCTGGACGTCCTGCAATAAACGCAGAGCAATGATGGCGAGCATCGGGATGTTGTTGCTTAATATCGACAATAAAAGCTTTAGCGTCTTCGATTCCGGCAGTATGGGCAAGATAAGTAATAAACCGACTCTTCTTTATCTCTTCTTCAAAGCATACCGATGCTGCTGGAATCGAATAAGGCTGAAAATTCATAATTCAATATCCAAGATCCAAAAGGGGTTTTAGTCTATCACGAACCATAAAAAGTCGCCCCGATTGGTAACAAGCGCACAATGTTAAACGCTTGTTTAAAAAATGTATTGAAATTAATCTATCTCCGGTACAAACTGGAAAAACTGGTCAAACCAGAACATTAATGCAACAACACTCTCACACGCAATCGTAGATTGTATGTCACGGAGATAGACAATGATTTACCAAGCCAACACCCTACAGGTAAAGGAATTGCAAGATGGAATCGCAGAACTCAAGTTTTGCGCACCAGAGTCAGTCAATAAACTAGACCTTGCCACCCTTACCGCACTTAATGAAGCTCTAGATACCTTACATCGTCATTCTGGTCTGAAAGGGCTGATCCTTACTTCAGATAAACCCGCATTTATCGTTGGAGCTGATATTACTGAATTCTTAAGTTTATTTGCTTTACCGGATGATGAACTGGATCAATGGTTGATATTTGCCAATAACATATTTAATAAATTGGAAGACTTACCTGTACCCACTCTGTCAGCCTTAACTGGTTTTACGCTCGGTGGCGGCTGTGAGTGTGTACTCGCCACTGACTTTAGGATCGGTGATAAGTCAACCAGCATTGGATTACCAGAAACTAAGCTTGGTATTATGCCTGGCTTTGGTGGCACGGTGCGCTTACCACGTATCATTGGCGCAGATAGCGCAATGGAAATTATTACCCAAGGTAAAGCATGCCGCGCTGAAGAAGCACTAAAATTAGGACTTCTGGATGCGATAGTCGACACTGATAAATTACTCGATTCAGCGATGGCGACCATTCAACAAGCAATCAACGAAAAAATCGATTGGGTAGCACGCCGCAAACAAAAGACTGCGCCGCTAACACTAAGTAAAGTTGAAAGCATGATGAGCTTCACCATGGCTAAAGGACTGGTTGCTCAAGTAGCAGGTAAGCATTACCCAGCCCCAATGACCGCTGTTGTCACCATAGAACAGGCCGCTAATGAATCTCGTGATGAAGCGTTAAACATCGAACGCAAGCATTTCATGAAGCTAGCTAAATCAACCGAAGCGCAAGCACTGGTTGGGCTATTTTTAAGTGATCAGCATATTAAAGGGCTAGCGAAACAAGCCACGAAATCCGCCAGCAAAGAGACGCAACGTGCTGCTGTATTGGGTGCCGGTATCATGGGCGGCGGCATTGCTTATCAATCTGCCAGCAAAGGTGTTCCGGTATTAATGAAGGATATTGCCCAGCCTTCTCTTGATCTCGGTATGACCGAAGCCGCTAAACTACTCAACAAGCAATTAGAGCGTGGCAAAATTGATGGTTTTAAAATGGCAGGGATTATTGCCTCTATCACCCCAAGCCTACACTATGCGGGCATAGAACAAGCGGATGTGATTGTTGAAGCGGTGGTTGAAAATCCAAAAGTAAAAGCGGCTGTATTAACTGAAGTAGAAAATCAAGTCTCTGAAAGTACCGTTATTACCTCTAATACTTCAACTATCCCTATTAATGGCCTAGCAGAACACCTTAAACGTCCAGAAAACTTCTGTGGGATGCACTTTTTTAACCCTGTTCATCGCATGCCATTAGTAGAAATCATACGCGGTGAAAAAACCTCTGACGATACCATCAATCGTGTCGTTGCTTATGCAGCTAAAATGGGTAAATCACCGATCGTGGTTAATGACTGCCCAGGATTTTTCGTCAATCGAGTACTGTTCCCTTATTTTGGTGGCTTCAGTCTACTGCTGCGTGACGGCGCTGATTTCACTCAGATAGATAAAGTAATGGAACGTCAATTTGGTTGGCCAATGGGCCCAGCTTATTTACTTGATGTTGTCGGTCTCGACACTGCACATCACGCGCAAGCTGTCATGGCAGAAGGTTTCCCGACAAGAATGGGTAAACAGGGGCGCGATGCCATCGATGTGCTCTATGAAGCGAATAAATATGGTCAGAAAAATGGCCATGGTTTCTATAGCTATTCTGTAGATAAAAAAGGCAAGCCGAAGAAAAACTTCTCTGCCGATATCTTGTCATTGCTGACAGATGTCTGCGATAAGCCTCAAGCATTTGAAGCACAAACAATTATCGAGCGCATGATGATACCAATGATCAATGAAGTCGTGCTCTGTCTAGAAGAAGGTATTATCGCTTCTCCTCAAGAAGCGGATATGGCATTAGTCTACGGTCTAGGCTTCCCTCCATTCCGTGGTGGGGTTTTCCGTTATCTGGATACCATTGGTTTAGATCAATACATTGCAATGGCTAAGCAGCATCAACATCTAGGCGCAATGTATCACCTACCACAACTGTTACTGGATATGGCAGAAAAAGGGCAACGCTTTTACCCTATCCCAGCGCCAGCTTCTTTATAAACAGTGAATTGGAAAAGGAATGACAAAATGAATACTGTAGTGATTGTTGATTGCCTTCGTACGCCAATGGGTCGCTCCAAAGGCGGCGCATTTCGCCATCAGCGTGCCGAAGACCTCTCTGCTCATCTAATGAAAGGGATTTTGGCGCGTAATCCACAAGTCAACCCACAAGAAATCGAAGATATCTATTGGGGATGTGTACAGCAAACATTAGAGCAAGGTTTTAACGTAGCTCGTAATGCGGCGTTACTTGCCGGTCTACCCATCGATATCGGTGCGGTCACCGTCAACCGTTTGTGTGGTTCATCGATGCAAGCTTTACACGATGCAGCTCGTGCGATTATGGTCGGCGACGCTGATATTTGCTTAGTGGGCGGGGTCGAACATATGGGCCACGTACCGATGAATCATGGTGTAGATTTCCATCCAGGTTTATCTAAACACGTAGCGAAAGCCGCTGGTATGATGGGACTTACCGCGGAGATGCTTGGTAAGCTTCATGGTATTAACCGTGAGCAGCAAGATGCTTTCGCTGCTCGTTCTCATCAACGAGCTCAAGCCGCAACCCTTGAAGGTCGCTTTAAAAACGAGATCTTGCCTACCGAAGGTCACAGTGCCGATGGTAGCCTGTTTACCTTAGATTATGACGAAGTCATTCGTCCAGAAACCACCGTTGAAGGCTTGGCTGAACTTCGCCCAGTGTTTGACCCTGCCAATGGTACGGTGACAGCAGGATCGTCATCTGCTCTTTCTGATGGCGCTTCAGCAATGCTGATTATGAGCGAAGCTAAAGCCAAAGCTTTGGGTTTAACGATTCGTGCAAAAGTCAAATCAATGGCGATTGCTGGTTGTGACCCATCCATCATGGGTTATGGTCCAGTCCCTGCCACACATAAGGCTCTTAAACGCGCTGGATTGTCGATGCAAGATATTGACCTTGTTGAGCTCAATGAAGCGTTTGCCGCCCAATCGTTACCTTGTGCAAAAGATCTTGGCTTACTCGACATGGTCGATGAAAAAGTCAACTTAAACGGTGGTGCGATCGCCTTAGGTCACCCATTAGGCTGCTCAGGTACTCGTATCTCTACCACCTTGATCAATCTCATGGAGGCAAAAGAAGCAAAATATGGCCTTGCCACCATGTGTATCGGTTTAGGTCAAGGTATTGCTACTATCTTTGAGCGTCCATAAACGTTCAGCAATCGATCTTAGTAGAGCTAGCCTGTCTAGCTCTACTAATTTAAAGATTAGTTTGCAGCCAATCACGATGTAGCTGCTGACTATCACCCAAATAATCGACCATCCAGGCAATTAATTGATGGTTATCGTCTTTACGCCATACTAAACAACATTGACTGAGTGGTTTATTATCCGGTAATTCTTTTGCGACTAATTGGCCGGACTGCAACAGCGGATAAGCCATATGACTCGGCATAAAACCAACACCTAACCCCTTTTTTAAACATTCTTTAGCACTGTACCAGTTGGGCAACAACAGGCGTCGTTGTTTAGCATAATGCCCAGTATGACGTTTAGGTAGAATACTCGACGTATCATCTAAACAAATGGCTGGAAATTGACTAACAAACTCTTCTGTTAATGATTCAACTCCTGCGCAAGGATGATCAGGGGACATGACAAATATCCAATCTAACATCCCCATATCACGCACCTCAAAATCTCCACCAACAGGAACGGCTGAGGTTGCCCCGATGACAATATCCGCTCGACCTTGAGAAATCGCCTCCCAAGAGCCATTAAATACTTCCATATTAATTTGCAGTTCAGCGAATTCAAATGTGCGATAAAATGCTTCCACCATAGGTTTTATACAATCGAGTTTAACTACATTATCTAATGTCAATTTAAGCGTTTTTTGCCACCCATGAGCCGCTCGACGGGTTTGCGATTTAATTTCTTCCATTTGACGTAACAGTTGTCGAGCTTCCACCATAAATAACTCACCAGCGCTGGTTAACTCAACCTTTCTCGGTAAACGGCGAAATAACACCACGCCTAATTCGGTCTCAACTTGGCGCACACCATAACTGATCGCTGAAGGTACTTTATGCAGCACCTCCGCAGCAGCAGTGAAACTGCCTAGACGAGCCACAGTATCGAGCATTTCTAACGACGCTTTAGAAAACATAAACCACCTATCAATCAAATTTTTTGAATCATAACCAACAATTTCGGCGTTTCAACTTACATTTAATTACAAATACAATGAATAACCTTATAAAGCAAAGATAAAAAATTAATAACCATGACAATAATGAGTTAATTTTTTTGATAGGAACTAAAATGAAAGTCTCACCATTACAACTTTTTTATTTATCAGCATTATCCATGCTGGGCTTTATCGCCACCGATATGTATTTACCCGCTTTTAAACTGATGGAAGCTGATTTTGCTACTGGCCCAGAGCAAATCGCCCTATCACTCACCGTGTTTCTTTTAGGGATGGGTATTGGTCAACTCTTATGGGGACTGGCTTCAGACAAATATGGTCACCGCAATACATTGGTTATCGGTTTAGTTATTTTCACTGCAGCCTCTTGGGGATTAGCATATAGCGAGCAGGTTTGGCAATTACTCAGCCTTAGATTTATCCAAGCTATCGGTGTCTGTGCCCCTGCCGTGATCTGGCAAGCAATGGTAATTAAGCGCTACCCAAGCCAAGTCAGCCAGCAGCTTTTTGCCACCATAATGCCACTCGTGGCGCTTTCACCAGCATTAGCGCCACAACTAGGTGTCGTACTAGCCAATACTTTTGGCTGGCATAGTATCTTCTTCGCCTTAACCTTAATGGGTGTCGCATTAGTAGCCTGTACTTTACGGCAAGAAAATGTGAAAGCGGAGCCGAAGACCACTTCAATTGCACAAGATATTAAATCTCTATTTCAAAGTCGGGCCTATGTCGGCAATGTTATGATGTTTGCTTGTGCCTCGGCAGCCTTTTTTGCCTACTTAACAGGTATGCCTGAAATCATGGCGCAACTCGGTTATGAAGCGAAAGATATTGGCATGAGTTTTATCCCACAAACCATTGCATTTATGGTCGGTGGTTATATTGGCAAAAAATCAGTCACTAAGTATGGTGACGAGAAAGTCCTGAAACAGTTACTGGCTTTGTTTACTCTATCATCTGTGCTCATTTTTATTGCTTCACAGTGGGAGCTTGCTTCTATTTGGCCAATCTTGGCACCATTTTGCCTAATCGCGGTCGCCAATGGCGCTCTTTATCCGATTGTGGTAAATCGCGCTCTATCTAGCGCTAAACATAGCCCAGCAACCGCTGCTGGCATGCAAAATAGTCTACAAATTGGTGCAGCAAGCTTAGCCAGTGCATTGGTGGCATCATTGGCTAGCCAAGCACAAATGGTTACAGGGGTAGCGATTATTATCTGCATGCTTGGCCTTTGGGTTGGTTATATCATTGCTAACCGTCACTTAAGCCAACATTTCACCACACCAGATAACTCTCGCGTAGTACGCGATAAGTAAATTGCCGCTAAATCATACCAAATAGCCCGCATCAAGCGGGCTATTATTTATAGCATTGCTGATAATTTATTTTTTGACGGGACGTGACCACCCAGCCACTTTTTTCTCTTTAGCGCGGGTAATCACCAGTTCACCAGCCGCCACATTTTTGGTGAGTGTTGTTCCTGCACCTATGGTTGCGCCATCAGCAATCGTCACCGGAGCAATCAATTGGCTGTCCGAACCAACAAAAACGTCATCACCAATAATGGTTTTATGCTTATTTGCACCATCATAGTTACAAGTGATAACCCCAGCGCCTATATTTACTCGCTGACCAACGTCACTATCACCCAAGTAAGTGAGATGATTGGCTTTTGAACCTTCCCCTAAACGAGTATTTTTCATCTCAACAAAATTACCGACATGAGCATCATCACGCATTTCTGCCCCAGGACGTAAGCGACTAAATGGCCCAACCGTGCAGCTTTCACCAATCGTCGCCCCTTCAATCACGCTATATGGACGAATTACCGTATTATCATCAATCTCGCAATCAATCAGAATCGACCCAGCACCAACAATGACATTATTCCCAATTGATACTTGCCCCTCGATAACTACGTTAACATCGATTTCTACATCAAGACCACACTGCAGTTCACCACGCAGATCAAAACGAGCTGGATCTCGGAGCATTACCCCTTGCTCGAGTAATTTATTCGCTTGACGAGCCTGAAAAGCACGCTCTAACCGAGCTAGCTGAATTCGATCATTAACACCTTCTACTTCAATCGAACTCACGGGATGAACCGCTTCAACAGCGCGACCTTCATCATGAGCAGCGGCGATAACATCGGTTAAATAATACTCACCCTGTGCATTGTCTTGATTAAGCCCTTTCAGCCAACGCTTTAAATCTCCACCAGTGGCAACCATCACGCCTGTATTAATTTCCTTGATCAGTTTTTGTTCTTCACTGGCATCTTTTTGTTCGACAATGGCCACCACGGGGCCATTTTTACGTACAATACGTCCATAGCCTGTTGGGTTGTCTAATACCACCGTTAAGAGTGCAATTCCACCGGTAGGCTGTGCTTCGAGCAGGCTCTCTATGGTTTGCTCTGAAATTAACGGTACATCACCGTATAACACTAAAATTTTCTCATCATCCATGAACTGATCTGAGGCTTGATCAACCGCATGCCCAGTACCCAATTGGTCCGCTTGCAATACCCAATTCACATTTTCTTGCGCTAACGCTTGTTGCATCCGCTCTCCACCGTGTCCATAAACTAAATGGATATTTTGAGCACCTAAATGATGGCAGGTATCAATCACATGTTTAACCATTGGCTTACCAGCCAAGTTATGCAGCACTTTAGGTATTTGTGAATGCATGCGAGTGCCTTTACCGGCGGCGAGAATAACAGCGCTAAATTTCATGGGGTTCCTATGACGTTGTATAAATAATGACTCGCATTTTAGCGAGTTAGTTTGAATATGTTAATTTTACCGTGCCGTTAATGATAAAAAAAAGCGACCTGAGGTCGCTTTTTTATCACGTACTGAAGCACTAATCAGCGGCGCTTTCTGATAAGCTCAATTACTCGTAACTGAGCAATTGCTTTAGCTAATTCACTTGATGCTTGTGCAAAGTTCACATCACCGTGATGTTCATTTAACAATTCTTCTGCTGAGCGTTTGGCTTCAGCGGCTTTAGCTTCATCGAGCTCTTCAGCACGAATCGCCGTATCAGCCAAAATTGTCACATCATTAGGTTGAACTTCAAGTATGCCACCAGAAAGATAAATAATTTCTTCTTTACCTTTAATAGTCACAATACGCACCATACCTGGTCTGATATAAGTCAGCAAAGGTACGTGTCCAGCTAAAACCCCTAAATCTCCGCTTTCACCCGAGACTTGGATCGAGCGTGCCCAACCGGAAAAAATCCGTTTTTCAGCGCTAACTACATCCAAGTTAAAGGTTACTGATGCTGTCATAAAGCCTCCTTGGAGATCTGAGCGTTAAAGCTTCTTGGCATTCTCGAGTGCATCGTCAATCGTACCGCAGTACATGAACGCTTGCTCTGGAATGTCATCATAATCGCCAGCAAGTAGGCCTTTGAAGCCGCGCAACGTTTCTTTTAGTGAAACATAAACACCTGGGTCACCAGTAAAGACTTCTGCAACGTGGTAAGGCTGAGTCAAGAAACGCTCAATCTTACGTGCGCGAGCAACCACTTGCTTATCAGATTCAGACAGTTCGTCCATACCCAAAATAGCAATGATATCTTTCAACTCTTTATAACGTTGTAGCGTCGACTGAACACCACGAGCCACGTCATAATGCTCTTGACCCACCACCAGTGGATCCAACTGACGAGAAGTTGAATCAAGAGGGTCAATCGCTGGGTAAAGACCCATAGCGGCGATATTACGGTTAAGTACAACCGTTGCATCTAAGTGAGCAAAGGTGGTTGCTGGAGATGGGTCAGTTAAGTCATCTGCAGGTACATAAACCGCTTGTACTGAAGTGATAGAGCCACTCTTGGTTGAAGTGATACGCTCTTGCAGCACACCCATCTCTTCCGCTAGCGTTGGCTGGTAACCTACCGCAGACGGCATACGACCAAGTAGTGCCGATACTTCTGTTCCCGCTAAGGTGTAACGATAAATATTATCGATAAACAGTAGTACATCACGACCTTCATCACGGAATTTCTCCGCCATGGTTAAGCCAGTCAAAGCAACTCGAAGACGGTTACCCGGTGGCTCGTTCATTTGGCCGTAAACCATCGCTACTTTTGATTCTTCAGGTTTTTCGATATTAACAACACCGGCTTCCTGCATTTCATGGTAGAAGTCGTTACCCTCACGAGTACGCTCTCCAACCCCAGCAAATACAGATAAACCTGAGTGTTGTAATGCGATGTTATTGATAAGCTCCATCATGTTAACGGTCTTACCTACACCTGCACCACCAAACAAACCGATCTTACCGCCTTTAGCAAACGGACAAATCAAGTCAATTACTTTTACGCCAGTTTCCAGTAACTCTGTTGAGTTAGACTGTTCTTCATAGCTAGGAGCAGAGCGGTGAATAGAGTACGTCTCTTCTGCACCAACTTCTCCACGCTCATCAATCGCATCACCAAGTACATTCATGATACGACCAAGGGTTTTTGTCCCTACGGGTACTGATATTGGTCCGCCAGTATTTTCTACTGTCATACCACGACGTAAACCATCTGAGCTGCCCATAACAATACAGCGAATGATACCACCGCCTAACTGCTGTTGAACTTCAAGTACAAGACGCTCTTTTGAGTCTTGAACATTCAGTGCATCGTAAACGCTAGGCACTGAGCTCTTTGGAAATTCTACGTCGACTACCGCACCGATGATCTGTACGATCTTACCTGTAGCCATCGTTAATCCTCTAGTCTGTTAATTACCTTTGTTAAACCGCTGCTGCGCCGCTAACAATTTCTGACAATTCTTGAGTAATAGCTGCCTGGCGCGCTTTGTTGTACACCAGTTGTAAATCATCAATCAGATTACCCGCGTTGTCTGAAGCCGCTCTCATAGCAACCATGCGCGCAGACATCTCGCAAGCTAGGTTCTCTACTACTGATTGATATACTTGCGCTTCAATATAGCGAGTCATCAAAGTAGTCAGTAGCTTACTTTGATCGGACTCAAACATATAACTCCAAGCACGTTTTTTACCAGCTTCTTCTTCTTGAGTTTTTGGCAAAGGTAATAGTTGTTCCATCTTTGGTTGTTGTGTCATCGAGTTAACAAACTCGTTATAGACAAGGAACAAACGATCGATTTCACCTTCTTTGTACTTAGTCAGCATGACACTGATCGAGCCGATCAAGTCGTCTAACTGTGGCTCATCACCAATCCCCGTTTTCTGAGCGACGATCTTTGCTCCTATGCTACGAAAGTAAGAGCTACCTTTACTTCCGATCATTGCAAGTTCAATGGAGCTACCGCGAGCTGAATACTCATTCATATGAGCAACAGCTTGTTTAAACATGTTGATGTTTAAACCGCCACACAAACCACGATCCGTTGAAACGATGATATAACCAACTCGTTTAGCTTCACGCTCTTCCAAGTAAGGATGGGTAAAATCTAAAGTACCGCTTGCTATATGACCAATGACTTTACGAATTGTTTTAGAATACGGACGAGGACCTTCCATTGCATCTTGACTACGACGCATTTTAGAAGCCGCGACCATCTCCATTGCTTTAGTAATTTTTTGAGTGCTTTTAACACTTCCAATCTTACTGCGAATCTCTTTTGTATTGGCCATCGTTACTCTCCGTTAATTACAATTGAGGTTGTAATTACCAAGTCTGAGTTGCTTTGAAATCTTCAACTAGTTTTTTCAACTTCGCTTCAATTTCATCGTTATAAGCGCCTGACTTGTCAATTTCCGCTTTAAAATCGGCATATTGAGAATGAGCGTACGACAGAAGTGCTGATTCAAAATCCAACACTTTATTCAATTCAACATCAGCAAGATAGCCACGTTCTGCAGCAAAAATCACCAAGGCTTGATCGAAGACTGACATTGGAGCGTATTGTTTTTGCTTCATCAATTCTGTCACTTTCTGACCATGATTTAGCTGACGCTTAGTCGCTTCATCAAGATCAGAAGCAAACTGAGCAAATGCTGCAAGTTCACGATACGCTGCTAGCGCGGTACGGATACCACCAGATAGCTTTTTAATGATTTTCGTTTGTGCAGAACCACCAACACGAGATACTGAGATACCAGGGTCAACCGCAGGACGAACACCAGCGTTGAATAGCTCGGTTTGGAGGAAGATCTGACCATCGGTAATAGAAATTACGTTAGTCGGTACGAATGCAGAAACGTCACCCGCTTGAGTTTCAATAATCGGCAACGCCGTTAATGAACCCGTTTTGCCTTTCACTTCACCATTGGTAAAACGCTCAACATATTCTTCATTAACACGAGCTGCACGTTCTAGCAGACGTGAGTGGAGATAGAATACATCACCAGGGAAAGCTTCACGACCAGGGGGACGACGTAGTAGTAGTGAAATCTGACGATAAGCAACCGCTTGTTTTGATAAATCATCATAAACAATTAGCGCATCTTCACCACGATCGCGGAAGTACTCACCCATCGCACAGCCGGCATAAGGCGCGAGGTATTGTAAAGCTGCAGATTCAGAAGCTGAAGCAACAACAACGATGGTATTTTTCAACGCATCATGTTCTTCTAATTTACGCACTACGTTGGCAATAGTTGATGCTTTTTGACCAATCGCAACATAAATAGAGAAAATACCAGAGTTTCTCTGGTTGATGATCGCATCGATAGCCATCGCGGTCTTACCGGTTTGACGGTCACCGATAATCAGCTCACGCTGACCTCGACCGATAGGGATCATCGCATCAACAGATTTGTAGCCCGTTTGTACTGGTTGATCAACCGATTTACGATCAATAACCCCAGGAGCAATCACTTCTACCGGAGAAGTCAATTTTGCTTCAATTGGACCTTTACCATCGATAGGCATACCTAAGGTATTTACAACTCGGCCAAGCAGTTCAGGACCAACAGGTACTTCTAAAATACGACCTGTACTGGTTACTTTCATCCCTTCACGAAGAGAAGTATAAGGCCCCATGACTACTGCACCTACCGAATCACGTTCTAAGTTAAGTGCAAGAGCGTAGTTACCGCCTGGTAATTCAATCATTTCACCTTGCATCACGTCCGCTAGGCCGTGAATACGGATGATACCATCGCTGACTGATACGATAGTACCTTCATTGCGAGCATCAGAAGCAATATCAAAACCTTCGATACGCTTTCGGATAATTTCGCTGATTTCCGTGGAATTAAGTTGCATTGCTCCAATTCCCCTAATTAAGACTTCATCACGTCTTTTAGACGATTAATACGACCCAGTAACGAGCTGTCAAGGATACTATCCTCTACTCGAATAACGGCTCCGCCAATAAGGTTGTTATCAACCTGGTAATTCAGCTTCACTTTACAGTTATAGTGCGCTTCTAAATGACTGGTTAACGCGTTAACCTGTTCAGCACTTAACTCATAAGAACTTGTTACATTCACTTCTTTAACACCTGAAGCTTTTGCAGCAAGAGAAGAAAACTGAGTACATATATCGCCGAGCGCGTCCATACGACGATTTTCAATCAACACTTGTAAAAAATTACACATAGGTTGATCGAACTGCTCACCTGCTATGTCCTTATACACTCCCAACAATTGTTGGGACTGTAAATTAAAAGCGGCGGAAGATAGCTCCGGCACCAACGACATTGTTTTTGCCAATTCCAACATAGCTGACCACTGTTCAACCATGTTATGGTCATTGGCATAATTAAATGCCGCTGTAGCGTATGGACGAGCAATTGTTGTCAAATCCGACATACTAATGCTCTCCTCTACAGCTTCGCAGAAATACTATCAAGTATGTCTTGGTTAGCTGCTTGATCGACTGTACGTTGCACAATTTTCTCTGCAGCAAGTAAAGCTAAACTAGATACTTCTTTTTGCAGCTCGTTACGGGCACGCAAAATTTCAGCTTCTAACTCTGCTTGACCTTGAGACAAAATGTGCTCGCGTTCATTAGCAGCTTCTTGACGAGCCTCGTCTAAAATTTGAGCTTTACGTTTGTTCGCTTGCTCAATAATGACTAACGCCTCTTTTTTAGCTTCTTTAAGCTGATCTGCTGCGTTGCTTTTTGCTAAGCTCAATGCTTTGTCAGCACGCTCAGCAGAAGCCAAGCCATCGGCAATCATTTTTTGACGTTCTTCAATGGCACCCATTAAAGGAGGCCAAACATATTTCATGCAGAACCAAACAAAGATTAAAAATGCAATAGTTTGGCCCAGCAGAGTTGCATTTAGACTCACACTAACTCTCCTTTATTCTGCTTCTGTTTACCCAATTAGTTGTGCGTTTGGGTGACACAAAAAGGACAAATTAGGCAAACAGCATGTACATCGAAATACCAACACCGATCATTGGAACCGCATCAAGTAGACCAGCAATAATAAACATGTTGGTTTGTAGAACAGGAGCAATTTCAGGTTGACGAGCGACTGACTCAAAGAATTTACCACCTAGGAAAGCAAAGCCGAAAGCAGTTGCTAGAGCACACATACCTAGTAGTAAAGCAACAACGAAATAATGTTCCATAATAAATCTCCAGTTTTCTTGGGTTGTTTAAATAAAGAGTTTAATGAGAGTCATTACTAGCCATGCTGAGATAAACAATTGTCAGCATCATAAAGATAAAGGCTTGCAAAGTAATAACCAGTATATGGAATATGGCCCAAATAACATGAGCAATAACCCCTATACCACCGACGAGTAAACCTGCACTGTAAGTGATCGCAATCAAAACAAAGATCAGCTCACCTGCGTACATGTTACCGTACAGACGAAGTGAGAGTGATACCGGTTTAGCTAAAAATGCCACCGTCTCAAGAACTAAATTAAAAGGGATTAATGCCCAATGGTTTATTGGATGCAACGCATAGGCCTTGGCAAAACCTTTAAACCCTTGGTATTTGATTTGGTAAGCAATTACCAAAATCATCACCCCCATAGCCATAGCAAGCGTGATACTTAAGTTAACCGTAGGTAAGATTTTAAAGTAATCCGCACCAGCTAATGACATTGCTGCAGGGACGTAGTCCACCGGCACTAGGTCCATTAAGTTCATCAGGAAAATCCAGACGAAAATGGTTAATGATAATGGTGCAACTAACTTATCCTTGCCATGAAAAGTTCCCTTAACTAGGCCATCGACTTGCTCAACAAGCATTTCGACGAAGCACTGCAACTTTCCCGGAACTCCCGTGGTTGCATTTTTCCCAACACGATAAAACAACCACAAAAACAGCACGCCTAGACCCACTGAGAACAGTAACTGATCCCAGTTTAACGTCCAAAATCCAACACCATCACAGCCGTAATTAGTGGTGATGTTACCATCAACCAAACAAACCCGAGCACTGGTAAGATGATGCTGAATATATTCCTTCGGAGTATCAGCCATGGTGGTTCCCATTTTTTGCGGTAAGTAGAATTGGCGCTAGCCAAAAAACCAGTACGGTAAATTTATACCCAGACATCATAGCACCTGGATGCTCAACATCTGTCATGGTAAAAATAAACACGAACATGATTATGGTTAACACCAGCTTTAAAGCCCAACCAACCAAAAGAAATGCTAACATTACGTTACCGCTAGCATCGGATTTTGGTAGAAAGGCAAACAGGGTATAGACATAGTTACTGATCACCGCTATTGCTCCACCTTTCAAGATAAAGCGCGCAGGATCTTCTCCCCAATATCCATACGTTATGCCTCCGACCAATAACAAAAGAACCAGCTGAAGATGCACTATTCTAAATGCAGCCCTTGCTTGCTGACTTTGACCTGTTATAAACATCAAAAGCACCTGTTTTGGGTAATTTACCCCGTTGCAATACGTTAATAAAATATTGCAACCTGGTAAAAAAGCTTCAAAAGTATATATATCTTAAGTAAAAACTCAACTCATACTGGGTGAGCTAAGCCTCATAAATTGTATTCTTTTTACACGATATTAGTGAGTAATCGTATCTAATTGTTTCAATAATTGGTTTAGCTGTTCTTGGTCAGCAAAATCGATCATTAAACGACCTTTACCGCCCGTTTGTAACTTTACTGCCAGCTTTTTCTGCCAACGTTCAGACAGTGACATAAGTTGCTGCTCAATATCAACCGGCAGAACCGGCTTAACGGCAGTGTCAGTGTCAGTGGGTTTATTTTCCGCCCACTGTTTCACTAAAGCTTCCGCTTGACGTACCGTTAATTTTTTATCAACTATCACTTGTGCACAAGGTGCTTGCTGTTGTTTTGCTAAGATAAGCAAACAACGTGCATGTCCCATTTCCAACTGACCCGTTTCAACCAAACGCTTTACCGGATCATCTAATTGGTTTAAACGTAATAAGTTACTGACAGCAGTACGAGATTTACCAATTACATCAGCAACTTGTTGATGAGTCAATTTAAACTCATCTTGCAATCTTTCAAGAGCTTGAGCTTCTTCAATCGCATTGAGGTCTTCACGTTGAATATTCTCAATCAATGCCATTGCTATCACAGAGCGATCATCAGCTCGTTTTACTAAACAAGGCACTTGATTTAGCCCAGCTTGCTTTGCGGCGCGCCAGCGACGTTCCCCTGCAATAATTTCAAAGCCACCAAACTCTAAAGGCCTAACAACTATGGGTTGAATAATACCTTGTGACTGAATAGACAAGGCCAATTCTTCTAGCGCCTCAGGCGATAACGCTTTACGAGGCTGATAAATTCCAGGTTTCAGGCTACTAATTGATAACTCTATTAATTCACTATCAGTATCGTTAGATTGTTGATGTGTTGCTGTTCCAGATGAACTTTTGTCTCTTGCTAGCGAGCTTGTTGCCAGCAAAGCATCTAAGCCTTTTCCTAAACCACGTTTAGACATCTCTGTGTTTTCCTTTTCGGTATTATGCAGGGATTTCTTCACGACGTAGCATTTCTCCAGCTAAAGCCAAATAAGCTTTAGCGCCTGCAGATTGCTTGTCGTAATACATTGCGGGTTTACCATGACTCGGAGCTTCAGCCAGTCTCACATTACGAGGTATTACCGTACGATAGACCTTATTGCCGAAGTGCTTTTTCAGTTGGTCAGAAACTTCATTAGCAAGGCGATTACGTGGATCGTACATGGTACGTAACAAGCCTTCTATCTTTAAATTTTCATTCACGACCGCCGCTAGCTTACTGATGGTATCCATCAAGGCCGTTAATCCTTCTAAAGCAAAATACTCACATTGCATTGGCACTAAGACCGAATCAGCAGCAGCCATCGCATTGATTGTAAGAAGATTCAAAGAAGGAGGGCAATCTATAAAGATGAAATCATAGTTATCGCGAACTGGTGCCAAAGCCGTTTTTAACCGAATTTCACGGGCAAAAACTTCCATTAATTTAATCTCAGCAGCTGTTACATCACCATTCGCTGCTATTAAATCATAATATCCAGAGGTCTTAGTGCATACTACTTGTTCAAAAGGCGCCTCTTCAACCAGCAGCTCATAAGTGGTTGAATCTACTTGGTATTTATCAACCCCACTGGCCATCGTCGCATTACCTTGCGGATCTAGGTCAATCACTAATACTTTACGTTTCGTGGCCGCCATTGACGCCGCTAGATTTATACAGGTTGTTGTTTTACCCACGCCACCTTTTTGGTTGGCGATCGCAACGATTTTACCCATGGTATGCCTCGCTATTATCCCTTTCGCGATAAGATTACAAGATGACGCTCACCTTCCAACTCAGGAACATTCAAAGCTTTGATGTCGATCACATTACACCATGATGGAAGCGAAGTGAGCTCATGCTCAGGATGCACTCCCTTAAGAGCTAAGAACACGCCGTTCTCAGCACAAGGTAAGTGATGACACCACTCTACCATATCTAACATAGAAGCAAAGGCGCGACTTAATACACCATCAAAACCGTGATCGGGTTGATAATCTTCAACCCGACTTTGCTCAGTCGCAACATTGGTAATTTTAAGCTCATGCAATACTTGTTTAATAAAACGTATCCGCTTTCCTAAGCTGTCGAGCAACACAAATTGTTTATCTGGATTCATAATCGCGAGGGGAATGCCTGGTAAACCTGGGCCAGTACCAACATCAATAAAACGATCACCCTCTAAATAAGGACTAACCACAATACTGTCTAAGATATGTTTAACTAACATATCTTGAGGATCTCGCACTGAAGTCAGGTTGTAAGCTTTGTTCCACTTATGCAGTAGCTCGACAAAACCAACCAGTTGCTGACGCTGCTGCTCACTGACCACCAATTCCGTTTGCGCAATCAGCTTATCTAACTGAATTCGTAATGCGTTCATTACGCTGCTTCTCCCTTCTTAAGTAGTCCCTGTTTTTTCAGGTGAACCAATAAAATTGAGATTGCAGCAGGTGTAATACCTGACATTCTTGACGCGATACCGATCGTTTCAGGTTTAGCCGCATTGAGTTTGACGATCACCTCATTAGACAAACCTTTCACTTGTTGATAATCAAGATCGATAGGTAATTTCGTATGTTCATGACGCAGAGATTTTTCTATCTCATCCCGTTGACGTTGAATATAACCTTCATACTTAACTTGAATTTCAACTTGCTCCGCAGCTTCAGTGTCTTCAATCGCTGGAGCAAAAGTATTAATTGTCGTGACCGACTGATAAGTCATCTCAGGACGGCGCAGTAAATCTTCACCACTCGCCTCACGAGTAATCGGTGTTTTTAGTAATGCATTTAATGCGTCAGCGTCGACTGAATTTGGATTGATCCAAGTTTCTTTCAAACGTTGCCGTTCTAACTGCATATTTTCAACTTTCTGATTAAAACGAGCCCAACGCTGCTCACAAACCAAGCCAAGTTGATGAGCTTGCTCGGTAAGACGTAAATCAGCATTGTCTTCACGTAATAACAATCGATATTCAGCACGCGAAGTAAACATACGATACGGCTCTTTGGTGCCCATGGTCGATAGATCATCGATCAACACCCCCATATAGGCTTGATCGCGTCTAGGATTCCAACCGTCTTTATCTTGGCTATATAAGCTCGCGTTTAAGCCAGCCATCAGACCTTGAGCCGCGGCCTCTTCATAACCCGTTGTTCCATTGATTTGCCCCGCAAAAAAGAGACCATGAATAAACTTAGTTTCATAAGTTTGTTTTAAATCTCTTGGGTCAAAAAAGTCGTACTCGATCGCATAACCAGGACGAACAATGTGTGCATTTTCAAAACCTTTCATTGAACGGACAATTTGCACTTGGACATCAAATGGCAGACTGGTCGAAATACCATTTGGGTACAGTTCCGTCGTGGTTAAACCTTCTGGTTCAATGAAGATCTGATGACTATTTTTGTCCGCAAAACGCATCACTTTATCTTCAATCGATGGGCAATAACGTGGACCAATTCCTTCAATCACCCCAGCATACATAGGACTACGATCAAGATTATTGCGGATCACATCGTGAGTTTGCTCATTGGTATGAGTGATATAACAAGGGATCTGACGCGGATGCTGCTCACGCTTACCTAAAAATGAAAATACGGGAGTAGGGTTATCACCATGCTGCGCTTCTAATTGAGAGAAGTCGACACTACGCGCATCAATGCGAGGTGGAGTGCCTGTTTTTAAACGATCCACTCTAAATGGTAACTCTCGCAAACGATCCGCTAATGCGATCGATGGTGGATCCCCAGCTCTTCCGCCAGAAAAGTTTTCCATACCAATATGGATCTTGCCACCGAGGAATGTGCCAACCGTTAAGACAACCGCTTTGGCATGGAACTTTAATCCCATCTGAGTGACCACACCTAAAACACGATCCCCTTGCACGATCAAATCATCTACAGATTGCTGGAATAGAGTTAAGTTGGGTGTATTTTCTAGAGCATGACGAACATAAGCTTTATAAAGCGCGCGATCCGCTTGAGCTCGAGTAGCACGAACCGCCGGACCTTTGGATGCGTTTAATGTTCTAAATTGAATACCAGCATGGTCAATAGCCTGAGCCATTAAACCACCCATTGCATCAACTTCTTTGACAAGATGGCCTTTACCAATACCACCAATCGCAGGGTTACAGGACATCTGTCCTAGAGTATCGATATTGTGTGTCAAAAGTAACGTACGCTGTCCTGTACGAGCAGCTGCAAGTGCGGCTTCCGTTCCTGCGTGACCGCCACCAACCACAATGACGTCAAATGTTTCGTGATAAAGCATGAACGACCTCAGGTATCTATTGAGATAAAGATAAACAAAAGAACCGTATTCTACCTTTTTTCCAGCGCTTAGAAAATCGCTTTTGTGGTTTTTTATATCCACGTTTTTTTAATAATATAAAGAAAGATCTTTAAAGAGATCTTTTATTTGATCTATTATTAAGCAAGAGGATCTCTGTGGATAAGCTAAAAATGATCAACAAGATCATTGATCTGAAGATGATCGGATCATGTGTTCAGCCACTGATCAAACCGCGTATTAGCTGGGATCAAAATGGACACTTATGCACAGATAGGAAAAAGATCTTCGTTTTTAAAATAATAACTATAGGTTATTAACCGTATAAATCTATACTTATCCACAAGGGCAGATGTTTTCTTTGTGATAAATAGGGTTAATTTAATGTTACTAAGATGCTGAGAAAACAAAAAAAGCGGCCGAAGCCGCTTTCTCTTTCTAATCATAACTGTCAATGGGATGAGCAATTACTGATTTTCTAACAAATTATGTTGATTGATGGCAATTTTACGAGGTTG
>SLFB01000056.1 GCA_007124475.1 Vibrio sp.
CATCGACACCATATTGCTGACGAATATTATTCACTTCCGATTCAAAAGTGATCAACACATCACCTAAACCACGCTCAACAAATGAAGTGGTTGCACCTCGACCGCCAGTATCAAAGACGGCTACATTTGCCAGAAACTGTCTTAAAAAACTATCCTGCTCAGCGTGGTTTTCATAACCAAATTGTTGTTGAGCATAGCCAAGGGCCGCTAAGTAGGTGTAACGTGCATTACCAGAGGTTTTAGGATTAGGGAATACCGACGAAACATCATCTCGCACCAGGTCGTTCCAATCTTGAATATTTTTTGGGTTACCTTTACGTACTAAAAACGCAATAGTGGAATAGTAAGGAGAGCTGGCGTTAGGGAATTTATCCTGCCAATTAGCATCGACTAAGCGGCCACGATCAGCCAGTACTTGTACATCGGTGACCTGGTTAAATGTCACCACATCAGCCGACAGGCCTTGCAATATTGAACGAGCTTGCGCTGAAGAGCCGCCATGTGATTGACGAATTTCTACACTTTGCCCCGTTTTTTGCTGCCAGTGTTCAGCAAACAATGGGTTATAAGCACTGAACAGTTCACGTGCGATATCATACGATGAATTTAAGATTGTTTGATCCGCCGCTGAGACGTTCAACGAGCCAATCATTAACAGCGAAGCTAACGCCGATTTTATAAGCTTCATATTTCAAATACTCCACAATTTCCATTGCCACTATGGCTTCCTGATGCTTAGAGTATTAGGTAAATGAATTATAACAAAGCTTATTAATAGAACTTTTTGGAATACAATCTAGCAATAAATTGTATGTCGCTAACAATGCGAGTTTTATAGTATATACCCAAGCAACTTGGAGTTGCAGGTAGGCGGCAAGTAGGAAGGGGATAAGAGTGATCATAACACGATGGCGTCGCTCCACTTTACTCATCGCGCCATGACCGTAGATAAGCCATTGATATACCAAAACTACTTGGTGTGACAGATCGGCGGCAAGTAACTGGCAACTTTGTCAGGAAAAATGGGAACAGTCATAGTCTGGCCTTTGGTGACAGCCTATAGCTCTCATAGTCCCCATGAGTACAAACAGAGTCTATGATTAGGGGGAACCAACCTAGCCACCCCCTGCCGCTTTTAGTAATCAAGGTATAAACATTAACTGACTAAGGATATCCCTGTGACTGATTTTCCAACTATTGAAGCCTATGTCGGGCAGACACCGTTAGTCCGCTTACAGCGCCTCGCTCAAGACGGGACAAGTACCGTGTTAGTTAAACTCGAGGGCAACAATCCAGCAGGCTCGGTCAAAGACAGACCCGCATTGAATATGATTGTTCAAGCTGAGCGACGTGGTGATATTCAGCCTGGCGATAGAATTATTGAAGCCACAAGCGGTAATACAGGGATTGCACTCGCCATGGCGGCAGCCATTAAAGGTTATCAAATGACCTTAATCATGCCAGACAACGCCACTCAAGAGCGCAAAGACGCTATGCGCGCTTATGGCTGCGAGCTGATCTTAGTGAGTAAGGAGCAAGGCATGGAGGGCGCGCGTGACTTAGCTCTCAAAATGCAGGCTCAAGGTCAAGGTAAAGTGTTAGATCAATTCAACAATCCCGACAATCCTGCCGCTCATTTTCACTCCACTGGCCCTGAAATTTGGCAGCAAAGCCAAGGTAAAATCACCCACTTTGTGTCTAGTATGGGCACAACAGGAACAATCATGGGCACCTCTCGCTACCTGAAGCAGCAAAATCCTGCCATTCAGATTATCGGCTTACAACCAGCTGAAGGTAGTGCTATTCCGGGTATTCGCCGTTGGCCTCAAGAATATCTACCTGGTATTTTTGAGCAATCTAGAGTTGATCAAGTGATCGATATCAGTGAACAAGATGCGGTGAATACCGCTAGGGCACTGGCCACCCAAGAAGGGATCTGTGCTGGAGTGAGCTCTGGTGGAGCGGTATTTGCTGCCTTACAAATTGCCAAACAAAATCCAGGCTCGGTCGTCGTGGCGATTATTTGTGATCGTGGCGATCGTTATTTATCATCGGGTTTATTTTCTTAACCCATCATAATACGTATTCACCACTGCCTCCGATGAGTCGGGGCAATTCTCCTTTCGAGTGTATTGTTACCGTAGCGGCAACGAGAAAGCGCCTAAAGCCATTCTAGGCGCGATCCCTTGATTGCTCTGTTACCTTGATGTTTGTTATCCTCTCTGGCTGAATTGCAGATACTCAGTACACATAACCGGCCAACGAGTGATAAACACCATGAGTACATCCTCCGCTTCTTGCATTGACTCTTCCTCTTCTCATACCCCAATGATGAGGCAATATCTTAAGCTCAAAGCAGAAAACCCAGATATTTTATTATTTTACCGAATGGGTGATTTTTATGAGCTATTTTACGAGGATGCTAAGCGCGCTTCACAGCTATTAGATATTTCATTGACCAAACGTGGCGCTTCAGCAGGCGAGCCCATTCCCATGGCTGGGGTTCCTTATCACGCTGTGGAAGGTTACTTAGCTAAACTCGTTCAATTAGGTGAATCTGTCGCAATTTGTGAGCAAATTGGCGATCCCGCCACCAGCAAAGGCCCAGTTGAACGTAAAGTTGTGCGGATTATCACACCTGGCACCGTCACGGATGAGGCGCTACTGTCAGAGCGTAGCGATAACTTAATTGCCGCTATCTATCATCATAATGGTCAGTTTGGCTACGCGACCTTGGACATGACTTCCGGCCGTTTCCAGTTATCTGAGCCCAATAGTAACGAAGCTATGATGGCGGAATTACAACGTACAGCACCGCGTGAACTTCTGTTTCCCGAAGACTTTACTCCCGTTGAGGTTCTGGCCAATCGAAAAGGGAATCGTCGTCGTCCCGTTTGGGAATTCGAACTGGACACCGCCAAACAGCAATTGAACCAACAATTTGCGACTCGAGATCTGATCGGCTTTGGGGTAGAACACGCAAAACTCGGGCTATCTGCCGCTGGCTGTTTGATCCAATACGTCAAAGATACCCAGCGCACTGCGCTCCCCCACATTCGTTCACTGACTTTTGATCGCCAAGATCAATCCGTTATTTTGGATGCGGCTACGCGTCGTAATCTCGAATTAACTCAAAATCTTGCCGGTGGGAGTGATAATACGCTGGCAGAAATTTTAGACTTGTGCGCGACGGCGATGGGCAGTCGGATGATCAAACGTTGGATCCATCAGCCTACTCGGGATATTGAGATCATTAATCAACGCCTAGACGCTATCAGTGAGCTTAAACAAGAGCGGTTATTTAGCGAACTGTCACCGGTATTAAAACAAATTGGCGATATTGAACGCATCTTGGCTCGTTTAGCATTGCGTTCAGCGCGTCCTCGTGATTTAGCTCGCCTACGTCATGCCTTGCAGCAACTACCAGAACTGCATGAGCTATTACAGACTCTGCAACATCCTTACTTATGCCAATTACGTCAAGAAGCTGAACCCATTGAAGCACTGGCTCAACTGCTTGAGCGAGCGATTAAAGATAATCCCCCAGTGGTGATCCGTGATGGGGGTGTGATTGCCGATGGCTACGATGCCGAGCTGGATGAATGGCGTAAGTTGGCAGCAGGCGCAACGGAATACCTTGAGCAACTGGAAGCGGATGAACGAGAGCGTCATGGCATTGACAGCTTAAAAGTCGGTTATAACAATGTGCATGGTTTTTATATTCAAGTGAGTCGCGGGCAAAGCCAACTCGTTCCTGCCCACTATGTACGACGTCAAACCTTGAAAAATGCTGAGCGCTACATAATTCCTGAATTAAAACAGCATGAAGACAAAGTCTTAAACTCCAAGTCCAAAGCGTTAGCTTTAGAGAAACAACTTTGGGAACAACTGTTCGATTTGTTACTACCACATTTAGAGCCGTTGCAGGGGCTAGCTTCAGCATTAGGGCAACTTGATGTGCTACAAAACCTCGCTGAGCGAGCAGAAAGCTTAGACTACTGCCGCCCGACGCTCAGCAAAGAAATTGGTGTGCACATTGAGGCAGGCCGTCATCCCGTGGTAGAACAAGTGCTCGATGCGCCGTTTATTGCCAACCCAGTCACGCTAAACCCACAGCGAAAGATGTTGATCATTACTGGTCCGAATATGGGGGGAAAATCAACTTATATGCGACAAACCGCCTTGATTGCGCTCTTGGCTCATATTGGCAGTTATGTTCCCGCACAATCGGCCACCATAGGCTTATTGGATAGAATTTTCACCCGTATTGGAGCCTCTGATGATCTGGCCTCCGGTCGCTCAACCTTTATGGTCGAAATGACCGAAACGGCCAACATTCTCCATAATGCCACTCAACATAGCCTTGTTTTGATGGATGAAATTGGCCGAGGCACCAGTACTTATGATGGACTTTCATTAGCTTGGGCAAGCGCTGAGTGGCTAGCCAGCAAAATTGGCGCTCTGACGTTATTTGCCACCCATTATTTTGAGTTAACAGAGTTACCGAATCGCTTACCTGCTCTAGCAAACGTGCATTTAGACGCGCTTGAGCATGAAGATACCATCGCTTTTATGCACTCAGTACAAGATGGCGCGGCAAGTAAGTCCTATGGCTTAGCCGTCGCGAGTTTAGCGGGCGTGCCAAAAACCGTGATTGCCAATGCGAGACAAAAACTACACCAATTAGAGCAACTCAGTTTATCGTCAACCAGTAAAGCTCCAGCAAGGGTTGATATCTCCAATCAATTGAGCTTGATCCCAACACCGAGTGAGCTAGAGCAGCAGCTTGATGCGATAGATCCAGATGAACTTACTCCTCGTCAAGCTTTAGAGGCACTATATCGGCTTAAAAAACTGATGGTTTAAAAAGTAAAAGGCGACACTCAGCACATACCTCCCATACAGAAAAAAGCCCCGAACTTATTCGGGGCTTTCTCGTAAGGTCGCTAAGCAAAAACCAGCATCAGCAGGCTTTAATTGTCACTATTGACTTCAAATAAGCATTCAATGTTTAAGCCTTGCTTCAGTAAAATTTCTCTTAAACGACGTAGCCCTTCAACTTGGATCTGCCGTACCCGCTCACGCGTCAAATTAATCTCGCGCCCGACTTCTTCAAGGGTTGATGGCTCATGACCCAGTAATCCAAAACGGCGAGCCAACACTTCTTTTTGTTTCGGATTCAGCTCATCCAACCAATTTAAAAGTGAATGACGAATATCTTCATCTTGAGTGGATACTTCCGGATCCGAGTGGTTGGAATCAGGTAAAATATCCAGTAAGGCTTTTTCACCATCGCCACCAATAGGGGTATCAACTGAACTGATCCGCTCATTCAAGCGCAGCATCTTGTTGACATCATCAACCGGTTTATCCAGTTCTGCGGCAATTTCTTCTGCAGTAGGCTCATGATCTAAGCGTTGTGAAAGTTCACGAGCGGTGCGTAAATAGATATTAAGCTCTTTAACGACATGAATCGGTAAACGAATAGTTCGAGTTTGATTCATTAAAGCTCGCTCGATAGTTTGACGAATCCACCAAGTGGCGTAAGTTGAGAAACGAAAACCTCGTTCAGGATCAAATTTTTCAACCGCTCGAATTAAGCCCAAATTACCTTCTTCAATCAAATCAAGAAGAGCTAGACCACGATTACTATAACGACGAGATATTTTTACTACTAAACGAAGATTACTTTCTATCATGCGTTTGCGGGCGACTTCATCGCCTCGTAGCGAACGACGAGCATAAAGCACTTCTTCTTCAGCGGTAAGAAGAGGAGAAAAACCGATTTCACTTAAGTAAATTTGTGTAGCATCGAGATTACGATTCGATGCATCATAATCTTCTTTACTTTGAGTGGAAGAGGATTGTTCGGTATCCGATTCAATTGCCGTGATCGCTTCTGGATCAAAATCAAAACCGTCGACTTTAGTGACTGTATTGCTAATACTCATAGCGCCTCCCCTGGCGAGCGAGCAAGACATTACAACTTCAAATGTCGGCTACATAACTCTTTAACAAGTATGTTTATGGTAAGTAGCGTTGTGGATTAACTGGCTTACCTTGATAACGAATTTCAAAGTGTAAACGAACACTGTTGGTTCCCGAGCTACCCATGGTAGCAATACGTTGACCTGCCGTTACAGTTTGACCTTCTCGAACCAGCAACTGGTCATTGTGAGCATACGCACTGAGATAATCATCGTTATGCTTAATAATAATCAAGTTGCCGTAGCCGCGTAGTGCATTGCCCGAATACACTACTGTCCCAGCCGCTGTAGAAACAATGGGTTGACCGCGTTGGCCTGCGATATCGAGCCCTTTGTTTCCCTGATCTCCTGTTGAAAAGGTTTTTATTACTCTCCCTTTGGTTGGCCACAACCATTGACTTATTTTTGCGTTGTTATTGCTATTATTGTTATTGACTAGAGTAACGGGTTGTTTCGCTACTGCAACTCCTTTGCTATCACCAACATACTGGTTTGTTTTCGGTTGTTCAAGAGGCTTTGGTGGGGGAGATGCACTTGTTACAACTGATTTCTTATTATTTTGTGATGTATTAACAGGTTTAGAGCCTTTACTCTTGGGTGGTGTTGGTGTAGATGATGGGGCTACAACAGGAACACTGGTTGCAGCAACTGCAGTTGGCGTGCTGCTTGTCGATTGACGATCGTTAGCCGTAACGGCACGATTGCCTTCTGCTCGAGGGGGCTCCGACCGAGGCCCTGCCCCTGTACCACCAAAAGCGGGAGGCCGATAAGCAGGTCCCCATAAGCGTAATCTTTGTCCCGGATGAATAATATAAGGCTCGCTAAGATGGTTAAAGCGAATAAGATCATTGACATCTTTATCGGTAATATATGAAATAAAATACAGCGTATCTCCCTTTTTTACTTCATAAAAACTCCCCCTATAACTGCCACGAGGAATCGAAGCATAATCCTTGTTGAGTCCTGAAACGGGTGCGGGCATGTTGGCTGCGCAGCCAACTAATAGGCTACACAACACCAATAAGTACCCCAGTTGTTTCACTACTCTATTCATTAAGCCAATTCACCTGCAATTAAAGGTACAAAACGTACATTTTCGACTCGATGAGTTAGCCATTGTTCCCCTTGACGAACGACGTTTAATAGCTCTTGTTGCTGATCACCAACTGGAATGACTAATCTGCCACCATCCGCCAACTGCTCTAATAGAGCTTGTGGTATAGATTGCGCAGCGGCAGTAACAATAATC
>SLFB01000311.1 GCA_007124475.1 Vibrio sp.
CAGCACCAGAAATCACCGCCTTATCTTTGGTCAGTTGTTGACGTCGAATGGTTAAACTTCGTTGAGCGTCCAAACTGACAACCAACCATAATTCTCTGCCGGACGATGAAATAACAGGATGATTTCCCCATTGTTTCTCTAGCCAGGCCTTACCTTGTATTGGAATCGGTTGGCCATCCAACTGTAATGCTCCTTGTATTGAAACAAAAGGGGCATAAACAGCATAAGTGCCCTCATCTGCAGAGCTAAGGCCCTGTAAATAGCCATCTTCACCAGCAAGGATATAGGGTCCAACGGGTGTCATATGCATCTTGGCAGAAAAATTATCGGTGGTAATATCCAGCTGACTAGGTAAAGGACCGGCACTCAATGAACGCCAATGCCAATTGTCAATCCATAGCCGAAACGGCGGAGTTAATAAATCAGCTTGACCGATTCCTCCTCTCGCTAGGCGCTGTTCATGCCAACTTTGCTTGGCATTAACAATAGATAGCTTAGAGATAAAACGTTGCGAATTATGCCAACCCTCCCCCGGGATAAGGGAGCGGTTAACATTGAGAAAACGCCATATTAGTCCGTACTCTTGACCATGCTGATCATGAAGGTTGGCTAATACGTACCAATTATCCTGATAATAGTTACGTTGTAATGAAAAATCACCCGGTAACTGAATACTTTTATCTTTAGTGACCAAACTAAAAGCTGGACGATCATCATCAAGCGCCACAGCCTTGTGCCTTTCATTTTCCATTATTGATGTCGTTTGACGGGTTACAATGGCAAAAGCCATGAACACTATCAAGAGACAAATCAGCACTATCGCCAACATACAGCGGGAGAAATAGCTCATAGCCCATCCCTTAATGATTTAATTGCGGTTTGCCGAATAAGGCGCAAGACCGGCAATGCCCCCGAGATCGTCAACGCTAATATCGATAGCATGGCCATTTTCCCATAGGCCATGGGCATCAACTGTAGCTCAATACTCCAACCAAAAGAAAACCGAATAACCATGTCAACAATCAGAGTGGCTAGCGCAATGCCCAAAGGTATCGCTACGATTAAAGCTATAATGGCAAAAACGAACAACTGCAAAGCGCCCATAGCAATGAGCTCTTTATCGGTTACGCCAAGGCAGCGGAGCAAAGCAATGTGCTTTTGCCGTGAAACCTCACCGGACAAGGTAGCAAAGAAAATCCCCCCTATAGCAATGAACAAGGTGATCATACTTAATCTATCAGCAATGGAAAAAGTCCGGTCAAACACCAGCATTGCTTGATGATGAATGGAACTATTATCAAAGATACGTTCTGGGTTAAGAGGGAAAACTTGATGCAGACGCTCAACGACCGGAGCCGCTTGTGAAAACTCCTCTTTAAGCGTCACCGCTAAAGAGACATTTCCAGTCGTTGCAAAACTCTGTAACCAGTTTTGATGGGAGGTGATAATTTGATAGTAGGGATTACCATAATCATAATAAATGCCAACGACTCGCCAACTGGCTATCGAGGGCGTTGGCAATGAGATCATGTCACCCGGGCGAATATTTAATAATAACGCCATCGACTCACTGATCATGACACTATTCGTAGATTGATGTAATAAATACCAATAATCAGGCACAGCTAATTTTATCGTTAAGGCTTCTCGCTCCCCTTCTGACGCCCCTGTACTTACTAATTGCAGCATACCTTTATCACTGGCGATGTCTTTCTCCCAACGGTGCCATACTTGATCCACCTCTGGCTGTTGCAACAACCAGTGACTCATTCGCGCTGCTGCACTATTGGTAGGATAAAGATAAATATCGGCAGCTAAACGTTGGTTTAACCATTTATCTGTCGTATCACGAAAGCTACCGATAAGAGTTTCAATACCGATATTGGCGGTCATTGCCAACATCACCGCCATTGTCGCAACCCCTCGATAACTCATGCTGGCGGCTGCATCAGCAAAAAACCAGCGAGCTTTAACCCAAGGTAAGCGGTAAGATAAGTCAACAAATAACTTCCAAACCAGATACGGGGTGAGTAATGCCGCGCCCAGCAACATCAATACAATAATCACAAAGCCAGATATCTGTGTTTTCGGTGCCTGATACAAAGCCATCGCACCAATCAGCAAACCACAGGCTAATAAAGCTTGAAAAGCAAATTCAGACCCAGCAAAACGAACCATTGATAAGCGCGTATTCAACCGAATCGGTTGCGATTTTAACAAGCGAATTAACGGCCAGGCACAGGATAATAGCGCGGCACCAAAAGCCATTAATAAACTGTAACTACTCCATAACCAGTTCCAGCGGATCACTAATCCGACATTCACATCATACAAATTACTAAGACTAGCGGAGACCGCTGGAATTAATTGATTGGCTAAAATCAAACCTAATGCATTGCCACATACCCAACTGAGTAAAATGAAACCAAGCAGCTCTAAAGATAAAGCTTGGGCTAATTGCCATCCAGACACACCAGCTTGGCGCAGCATCCCTACTAATGGCTGACGTTGAATAAACGACAGCGACATCGCCTGATAGAAAATAAAGATACCCACTAAAAAAGACAGCATTCCCAACGCGGTCAAATTCATATGAAAAGCGCGCGTCAAAGAGTGCAGTTCACTTCGTGTCGTGCGAACTAAAGACATGCCATTAGGTAAGCTTTCAGTTAAACGTTGCAACTTATCATGTGACATGTCTCCACAAGCAATCACCGACAAACCTGAGCTGGGTCTTAGGCTTCGAACTGCAGCAAGATCAGCAATAATACGGGTGCCATTGATTAAGCCCTGAGTATCCACCCAAATCGGCCCAAAGCTAGAGCCGTCTTGTAACTCAATTGAGTCACCATTTTTCCAGCCTTGTAATCGGGCTAAACTGTCGCTAACTAAAAATGGGTAAGGAGCATCCATTAACGCTAGCACGCCATGGCGATCCACCCCTTGAGGTGAATTTAACGGTAACATCGCTAGGGTATCGATACCGATTAAAGTCAACTCGGTACTGTTGGCTATTACCAATCGATAGTGATCAATTGGCACGCATTGGTGGTACCCTTCGCGGCGTAGGTGGATATAAAAACCTTGAGGGATTTTATTGGCAAGGTGTTTAGGGCGAATCCGGTAAGGAAGTGGGTTAGAAAACAGTTTCTCCCCATGCTGATAGCTTTGCTTAGCATGATGATTAATAGCCGTTACACCAACAAACAGAGTAATACTCAATGTTAGCCCCAGCCAAACCAAAAAGAACTGTAACGGGTAACGACGGTAATGCCCAAGTAATGCCTTAACTACGGGCAGTAACATGTAACCGCCCTCCTTGCAGTCGAATACAACCTTCCATATGTTGTGCCACTTTCTCGCTGTGTGTCACCAATAGCAAGGTACACTGCAACTGACGCGTCAAGGTCGTTAATAAACGCATCACCGCCTCAGCATTACGTTCATCAAGACTTCCGGTGGGTTCATCTGCCAACAAAATCTTGGGTTCCATATACAGCGCGCGCGCAATAGCAGCACGCTGTTGTTGCCCCCCTGACACTTCTTCAGGGTATCGTCCGAGTAACGGCATCAGGTCTAATGAAGAGAGGATTTGCCTTAGCAGTACAGGATCTTCCGCTAACCCTTTTAACTGACGACAAAAACGAATATTATCGGCAACATTCAAAGTGGGTAATAGATTAAACTGTTGAAAAATATGGCCAATATTATTGCGGCGAAAAGTGGAACGTTTACTTTCCGAGGTGCTATGCATAGCAAAACCAGGGAACCAAATTTCACCTGAATCGACACTATCTAAGCCTGCGATTAAGTTGAGGAGGGTACTTTTACCTGAGCCACTTTCTCCCATTAATGCTAACTGATCACCTTGATTCAATGTTAACTGAGCACCTTGTAATACTGGATGGAAATCATCCCCATCCACATAACCTTTACACAGGTCAATTAGCTGTAACATCAAATCTCTCACTATTAGCCATAATAGGATCGAGAATTTACACTAAATCCCCTCTAGTAGGAAGTAATTTGGCGATAGATCACAGAATATGAACACTATTGCATCAAATTGTTGTTACAGCTCTAGTTTCCAATTAAATTTCGCATCCAACGTTTGGTCAATAAGCGCCATAATGACCCACCCCATTTAATGAGCTCTTCAAGTAAAAACAGAAGATAGATCCACTCTGGAGCCAGATTAAAGTAAATCGCCGCCACGGCAGCTAAAGGAATACCAATCAGCCACTGTGCAATAACATCCTGACCTAAACAAAATTTAACGTCGCCACCAGCACGTAATACGCCAACAATGACCGTCATAGGCACCGAACGCAATACAATCCCTAAACTGAGAATCACAATAAATTTATCCGCCAGTTGACGGGTTTCTTCGCTCAACGCACTGAATGAATTTAAAATGGGAATTTGAACCAAAAATAGTAATCCAGCCACCAGCAACCCCGAGCATAAACTCAAGGCGGTTACCCCTAAGGCTTGGTAATACACAGCATCGTAGCGTTTCGCGCCTAATTGATTACCAATTAATACCGCAGCAGCATTAGACACCCCAATCAAAAAACTCAGCGAGATAGATTCTACCGGTGTCATCACCGACAGTGCCGCTAATCCTTGCACTCCGCTTTGTCCCATGATCGCATGATAAGCAAACAAGCCGCCGGCCCAGGCCAAAAAATTAAACGTTGTCGGTAAGGATAAACGCAAGAAACGCTCAATGGTTGGCCAGACAAGTACGGCTTTAACCTCTTGCCAACCGAAAGCAAGGAGATGCTTTTTCCAATACAGATAACCGTATAAACAGCCAACTTCAATCATACCACTAAGTAAAGTCGCGATTGCCGCCCCTTGAATACCGAGGGCCGGAAAGCCTAATTTACCAAAAATAAGTAGCCAGTTTAGCAAGACATTGCTGACAATGCCGATACCACTAAAAAAAGTACTGATCCCTGGTTTATGCATCGCACGTAAGCCAACCGCCATACTGCTGACGCAAGCCACCGCAAACATACTTAAGGCCGTAATAATTAAATACTGACTGCCTAGTTGATTTACCTGTGCAGAGTCCGTCGTCAAGGCCATAATCTGCTGTGGGAAAAGCAAAAATAACCCAACACTGAAAGCGGCAAAAAACATCGAAACCAACCAAGTTAACGCCGTACTTTCGCGCACACCTTGTTTATTCGCTGCCCCCCAATATTGAGCGGTCAACAGAGCACCACCTGTGGTGACGCCAACTAACATAATGGTGGTAACAAACGTTGCTCTTGCTGCCACCCCAACAGCCGCGATTTCCGCTTCTCCTAATTGGCCGAGCATTAACACATCGACTAATCCACGGCTAGAAAACATAATACTTTGTAAAGTAATCGGCAGTGCAATCGCAATCAAACGACGAAAAAAATCGCCTTTGGTGTAATATAAGACTTGTGAAACAACAGACAACGCATCACCTCAGTAATCATAATTTTGGTCAACATAAGTTGCGAGAAAACAGGCGTTCCCTATTTACTCTGATTATCAGAGCCTTTTTGATAATCAGTAAACGAAGCTCAAGAACCGCACATTAGGTAGGAAAGGTATAACCGACTACCGCTTTAAGTAGCAAAACTTCGCAATTATACGCTTAAGCCTTAACCGATCCAAAGGAATAAACATGAAAAAAGTATTAGTACTCGGAGCTTCTGGTTATGTCGGTTCACAATTAATCCCCCACTTGCTCGCTCAAGGCTATCACGTCACTGCCGCGGCTCGGCAGGTGGACTATTTTACTGACCGTACTCCTCGGCATGAAAACTTAACCATCATTTATCTCGACTTAGCCGATAAAGCACAAACTGAGCATTGGGTTCAACAAGCAGACTTGGTTTATTTTTTAGTTCATGGCATGGCGCAAGGTAGTGATTTCATCGATTACGAGTTATCACTAGCGGCCAATATGCGTGATGCCTTACAAGGCAGCCAAGTTAAACATGTGATTTATCTTAGCGCCTTACAGCCAATTTCAGGACAGTCCGATCATTTAATCGCCCGCCAAAAAACAGGGGATATTTTACGACAGAGTCAAATACCAGTTACTGAACTACGTGCGGGAGTGATCATAGGCCCAGGTTCGGCAGCGTTTGAGATCATGCGTGATTTCGTTTACAACTTGCCTATCTTGATCACACCGAAATGGGTAGATTCACAAGCCAATCCGATTGCTTTGGATAATCTTAACCATTATTTATTAGCGCTAGCCGCTGACACACCAACTGAACATCAGCAGTTTGAAGCGGGAGGCCCAGATACACTCACCTATCGAGAGCAGTTTAAGGTTATCTGCCAACTGGCTCAGCAACCTTTTCGTCTCTGGTCAACCCGCTTATTAACCCCTCGCCTCGCTTCTTATTGGTTAGGCTTAGTCACCTCTGTCCCATCAAATATTGGTCGCGCCTTGCTCGATGGGCTCGCCCATGATTTTATTGCAGATAACCACACTCTTGCCCAGCGTTATCCGCAACATATGATTTCTTATTACGACGCTGTGCAACAAACCATTGAGAAAGAAGGCACTTTTGTACGCAGTAATGTTTGGGGGTTCGATCCTAATGCTATGCAGCGTTGGCAGCCCGGATACGGCTATTACCCCAAACAAACAGGGGCCAGTATTACCACTGAGGCTACTAGCGACCAACTGTGGCGTGTTATTGGCACCCTAGGTCAGCCTAAACAAGGCTACTTTTTTGCCAATGCTTTATGGCGAATCCGCGAATGGTTAGATGTCCTATTTGGTGGCGAAAAACCAGTTCGACGTCGCCCACAAGGGGATGAATTACAAGTCGGCGACTTTATTGATTCATGGAAAGTGATTCGCTGTGAGCCAGCACGCTTTTTATCTTTGCTGTTTGGCATGAAGGGGCCAGGTCTTGGGCGATTAGAATTTGCTATCAAAGATCTTGGTGAGCAACGTAAATTAACCATTACCGCTTGGTGGCATCCACAAGGTTTTCCGGGCCTATTATATTGGTTTGCGATGATGCCAGCTCATCTTTTTATCTTTAAAGGAATGGTTCGCGCGATCGTTAAAAAAGCGACCAAATAAGCTCATGAGCACCGCTCAACAGAATGTCTGCTGATTGGCAACGCTTGCATGACAAACTGCTACAACGACAGCAGCAGCACTTCTCTGAGCAACAGCAAGTGTTTTTTGAACAAGAAAACCTCATTCGTCA
>SLFB01000103.1 GCA_007124475.1 Vibrio sp.
ATCTTGAGTATGACTCTTCCTAAAAATGCTGAAAATATTGAGTCATTGGCGGTTGAAAAAATCGACGTCAATACCTAAATTCGCTGATTGTCGGCATTAGTCGCATAATAGAGTGTATCAAGAGATTACATTTCTATGGCATGCAACTAGCGGTTAGAGGGATACTAAAGAAAGCATAAAACTTTGTTTTTATGCTTTCTTATTTTACAAAGAGTCAACTAAGCTTCATAACAGCGATGAGATTTAGGGTATTATTTTTCATTATCGATATCATCAGGTAGTGGATAGCTGCTTTTTTTTGTTTTGATGTGACGACAATTTTGTCACTCAGGTTTTAGTCAACTCATGCTTGTGAGAATCTTCCTAACAAGCTTTCGACATTTGGAGGTCATTTGATGCTGCTAGCATTGATGTCAGGCTTTATTGTGGCTCTATTTGTGCCGTGGTTATATCGGCATTTAGGTGAGCGTGCTGTATGGTGGGTCGCTTTATTACCTGCGGCATTGTTTGTGTATTTCTTAGGTTTTCTGTCACCGATAACCGCTGGCCAATCATTAATGTTTTATTATGATTGGATTCCATCGTTGGGGATTTCACTCGATATCCATCTCGATGGTTTGAGCTTGCTTTTTGCGTTATTGATTACTGGCATTGGTACGCTGGTCGTGATTTATGCTGGTAGTTATCTCGCTGGTTACCCTGATCAGCCTAAGCTGATCATGTATCTATGTGCTTTCATGGCAGCCATGTTGGGGGTTGTATTATCCAACAATATCATGGCGATGTTCGTGTTTTGGGAATTGACCAGTATTACTTCATACATGCTGATCGGCTATCATCATGAACAAGAAAAATCACGAAAGTCTGCTCTACAAGGCTTATTTGTGACTGTTGGTGGTGGTTTGGCGTTAATGGCCGGCATCATTCTATTAGGTCAGATTGCTGGCACCTATCAATTTGATGAGATCATTTCTCAAGGTGCCCAAATTCAGCAACATGATTTATTCATGCCCATGATGTTATTGATTTTAGCGGGGGCATTTACTAAATCAGCGCAGACACCTTTCCATTTTTGGTTACCCAATGCGATGGCCGCGCCAACACCGGTGAGTTCGTTTCTGCACTCAGCGACCATGGTTAAAGCGGGTATCTATTTAATGGCTCGTTTACAGCCGATGATGTCTGGCGATCCAACCTGGATGTTGTTGTTGGTGAGCTTTGGGGCTGTGACCATGTTGGTTGGGTCTATCATGGCCGTTACCAGCACTGATTTGAAAAAGATCTTAGCCTATACCACGGTTGCTTCTTTAGGCACCCTCACGCTCTTGATTGGTATTGGAACTAGCGCTGCCTTAACCGCGGCGATGATCTTTTTACTCGCGCATGCACTCTATAAAGGGGCGTTGTTCATGGCGGCGGGTACGATTGATCATGAAACTGGGACTAAAGATATTCGCTTACTGGGTGGTCTACGCTCAAGTATGCCGCAGACCGCTATATTTATGTCAATGGCGGCACTTGCTTTAGCGGGGATTCCGCCAGTCTTAGGTTTTATTGCTAAAGAAGCTATGCTAGAAGGGCTATTGACCAGTTCATCACAAACGGTACTTGCTCTTGTCGGTCTCGTGTCTTCTATCTGCTTGGTTGCTTGTGCTGGTCTGTTGGTTGTTAAGCCTTTTTGGGGAAGCGTTCGCTCTACACCAAAAGTGGCTCATGAAGCGCCATTGGCGATGCGTATTGGCTTTTCATTATTAGCTACTTTAGGCTTGTTATTTGGACTTATTCCTGCCTTGGTTGCGCCGTTGATCACCGCGGCTACCTCAGCCATTGTTGGCCAAACCGTGGATCCTATTTCCTTGTCCTTATGGCATGGGGTTAATTTACCACTTTTATTGAGTATCACAGCTTTAGTGCTGGGTTACTTACTCTTTAAGCGTTGGGATCGTTTAGCCCCTAAAGCGGCACGAGCCAAGCCTTTACTCAATTATGGCCCAGAAAAAGGGTACGATCAGTTCATGAAGGGGTTAGTGTTCTTTTCCAAGTGGCTGACGGGTAAAGTTCAAAACGGTTATTTATCAAATTATATTTTGACCATCTTTATTACCACCATTGCTTTAGTCGCTTACACAATAGCGACCCGAGTGGGTTGGTATGGCACATTAGATTTCTCCGGGCTGGAAGTGTATGAAATTTTAGTCTCTGGGATCATTATTTCCGTGGTCAGTTATGCCTGTATTACGTCTCAACGCTTGGGAGCTGTCGCGGCAATTGGTGCATTAGGCTTTAGCATGGCACTCATTTATGTCTTCTTTAGTGCTCCCGATTTGGCGATTACTCAAATTCTAATTGAAACCTTGACCGTGATTCTCTTGGTATTTGTACTGTTTAAATTGCCACGCTTTCAGCGTTTGTCTAGCTCGGATGTTCGTTGGCGCGATGCCTTCGTCGCGATTATTTTTGGCGGCATGATGACACTCTTGGTGATGACAATTACCCAATTTGCTGAGCCAGATAGAATCAGCGACTATTTGATTGAGAATAGTTATGTGATCGCAAAAGGACGTAATATTGTTAACGTGATTTTGGTTGACTATCGTGCTCTTGATACTTTGGGTGAGCTGTTTGTATTAGCTCTAGCGGCAATTGGTGTGATTGCGATGATTAAATTGGAGAAGAAGAAATCATGAGAACCGATAGCGCGTTAATTTTACAAGTGGCGGCACGATTTCTATTACCCATGTTGCTCCTGTTTTCGATTTTCTTGTTATTACGCGGACATAATGAGCCGGGAGGCGGTTTTATTGCTGGCCTTGTGGCATCAAGCGCTTTTGCGTTGCATTTGTTTGCTTTTAACCCAGTACAAACTCGCCGCTTGATTGGTGTCGATAGTTCACAACTCATGGGTGTTGGTTTGATTATTGCCATGATCAGTGGTTTGGTTGGCGTTGTCCTCTCTGATAGTGAGTTTTTAACCAGTGTTTGGTGGACAGTGTATTTACCTGGGGTAGGGGAATTGAAGTTAAGTACTCCATTACTCTTTGATATTGGAGTGTATTTAGTCGTGATAGGTATGGTAACAACGCTACTATTAACTTTGGCTGAAGCGGAGGATTAAGCAATGACCACATTATTTGCTTTCGTGATTGGTGGATTGTATGCCGCTGCGTTATTTATGATGCTACGACGCAGTATTGTTAAGCTGGTGATTGGGTTAATGATCTTATCTAATGCTGCTAATTTATTGATCTTTACTGGAGCAGGTTTAGTACGAGGCGCTCCTCCTTTAATTCCAGCAGGGATGACGGTTCCTGCAGCTGAGATCGCTGATCCACTGCCTCAAGCTTTGATATTAACCGCCATTGTAATTAGCTTTGGTGTCTTAGCTTTTGCGGTAGTACTGATCCATCGCGCCTATAAAGTCATTGGTGCGGATGATATGAACGAAATGACGACGACAGATACTCAATGATGACGATATTAATACCAATTCTTATACCTATGTTTGCCGCGGCGTTGTCGATGACCATTTGGCGTCATCGCACGTTGCAGCGTTGGATTAGTGTATTTTCCAATTCAGCGTTATTAATTGCCAGCCTGGTGCTTTTTTATGAAGTCTACTTTAATGGCATTCAAGTTACCCACTTAGGTGGTTGGCAAGCACCTTTCGGTATCTCGATGGTGGCGGATTTATTGTCTGTTACCTTAGTGACAGCGACGGCTTTTGTGGCTTTGTGCGTGTCGATTTATGCCCTAGCCACCATGAGCGAAGAACATGAAGCCTTTGGGTTTTATCCTCTTCTTCACCTCATGTTGGCTGGCGTAATTGGTGCTTTTTTAACGGGTGATATCTTTAACCTATATGTTTGGTTTGAGATCATGTTGGTTGCTTCCTTTGGCTTATTGATCCTAGGAGGTGAAAGAGCACAAATGGAAGGAGCATTAAAATACGTAACCTTAAACCTGCTGTCATCGGCGTTATTTTTATCGGCTATCGGTTTGCTATACGCTTATGCGGGCACACTAAATATGGCCGACTTGGCACAAAAGCTGGCTGCTTCTGATAACCCTCAAATAGTCACTCTGATTTCGCTGTTGTTTTTAGTGGCGTTTGGTATTAAAGCCGCTGCGTTTCCATTGTTTTTCTGGCTACCAGCGTCTTACCATACGCCGCCTGTAGCAATTTCAGCAATCTTTGCTGGTTTGTTAACTAAAGTGGGGGTGTATTCGCTATACCGTGTATTCAGTTTGATTTTTATCTCGGATGTTGCTTTTACTCATCAAACTATCTTGTTGTGGATGGGTATTTTCTCCATGGTCGTTGGCGTATTAGGTGCCGCTGCTCAATTTGAAGTAAGACGTATCTTGGCATTTCATAGTGTAAGTCAGATTGGTTACATGTTGCTTGGTCTCGCGCTGTTTACCCCGTTGGCTATCACTGGTGGTATCTTATACGTTGTGCATCATATGGTGGTTAAAACTAATTTATTTTTGATCAGTGGTGTGATGTATCGTCGCCATGGGAGTTATCAATTAGAGCGATTGGGTGGTTTATATCGAAGTGCTCCGATGTTGGCGCTATTATTTGGTATTAGTGCAGCTTCGCTCGCGGGCTTGCCACCTTTCTCTGGTTTTATTGCTAAGTATGTAGTGATAACGGGCGGGATAGGCGTTCACCATTGGATAGCGATTGGCTCTGCATTAGCCGTTGGCCTGTTAACGTTATACTCCATGATAAAAATTTGGGCTGAAGCATTTTGGAAGGCTTTACCTGAGCAAGCGCAAACTAATCAACCTATGAGTGATTGTGAGCGTTTTTGTATGTACATTCCCATTGTCTTAATGGTGATAATGAGTGTCACCATGGGTCTTTATGCTGAATGGTTTATTCAACTGATGAGTGCGACGGCTGAGCAGATAATGAACCCACAGATTTATATTGATGCGGTACTGGGAGGTCAGTCATGAAAGCCTTTGGATGGAATATGCTCCTTGCCTTAGTATGGTTAGTACTATCCGGCACGTATACCATTTCTAATTTGTTCGCTGGTATGTTAATGAGTTACGTTATTTTGGCGTATTTATTACGGGACAGCCCAACGTTCAAGGTGTATTTCAAAAAGCTGCCTAAAGTGATTGGTTTCGGTCTGTTCTTTATTTGGGATCTCATTAAAGCAAATGGCCGAGTAGCTTATGATGTACTAACACCGACACACTTAATGAAACCGGCGGTGATTGCCATTCCACTCGATTTACGCGATCAAGGAGCTATCACTATGTTTGCTACCTTAATCACGGTTACACCAGGATCATTAGCGCTAGACGTAGCAACGGACAAAAGCGTGCTTTATGTGCATCTAATGTATTTTGAGAATGAAGCTCGTCATATCGAAGAGTTTAAACGGCTTGAAGCCCGTGTGATCGACTTATTGGGATAACAGATTATGTTAACGATTGTATATAGCCTGTGTTTTGCTATGTTGGCGATAAGCTTAGTACTAGCAACGGTGCGTTTATTAAAAGGCCCTTCGTTGCCAGATAGGGTTGTTGCTTTGGAACTGATGGCCTCTTTAACCGTAGGTTTAGTGGTACTGTATAGCATTCGCTATGATCAGCCGTATTTTATTGATGTCGCGATTGTTCTCGCGTTAACGTCGTTCATGGCCGCCGTTGGTTTTTCCCGTTATTTAGAAAAACGAGGACACAGAGACGATGATTGATTTTTTAATTGCAACCCTGATTTTAACCGGGTCATTTTTAATGTTATTAGCCGCCATTGGTGTTAATCGTATGCCTGACTTGTTAACTCGCATGCACGCGACAACCAAAGCGGGCGCTTTGGGTGTTGGTTTGATGGTGGTTGCTTTTGCTGTGGTTAACTGGGGCGATGTAGCGTTTGTGGTGCGAGCCTTAGCTGTGGTTATTTTTGTTATTCTGACTGCACCAATTGCTGCACACGTTTTGGCCAGAGCCAGTTACTTTGTTGGTGTTCCACAGTGGGACGGTGTGGTTAAAGATGTTATCAAAGAACGTTATGACCATGAAACACATGAGTTAGCTGGGCGTGAAGTGGCTGATAAACGGCAAGCGGACGGCAGTCAGCCCACGGAAAGCGAGAAATAAGTTGTATTGTTTCTGATGCCTTTATAAAAGCCCTCTTCACAGAGGGTTTTTTCTTGTGCAAAATATTAATAAATAGCGATAAAAACCATTGCGAATCTTGTCAATTTCATGTTAACGTCCGCCTCAATCTCGGACTGTGATTTCTGGGGGATACGCGTAGTGAACATTCAAGCTGATTGTGGCACTACGTAGGGTAGGTATCAGTAAACCTTTTACTGATAGACGGGATACTCTTGCTGTGGCAACAGCATGTGAATGGGAAACCCAACATTGAACTCACTTAACTTACACACATTAATCATCAGCTTTGTGCTTCCTCTATGCCCTGTTCATCAAGACAGTAGCATAACCGAACCTTGATCCTCTGTTTTAGTGATTTGCCATTTTTAATGGACCGTATTCCGAATGCGCAGTTTAACCGCATCGGGAATTTTGCTATTTGTCATTTTTCCTCACACTGTGATGAACAATGGACAGAATTTTAACCATTTCAAGGGAACGAAGATGAGTACAGCCTTTGAAGTCGATAACACTATCGCAACCTGTTTTTCTAACCAAATTCCTGTCGTTGAAGCGCTTTATGACTTAACGCCTGATCAAATATTACTCGATCAGGCTGATCATGAATCTGCCGTGCGTTCTTATCCACGCCGCTTACCTATAGCGATTAAACAAGCTTATGGTTGTTTAGTGGAAGATACTCGTGGGCAGCTTTTCCTCGATTGTTTAGCTGGCGCAGGGACCCTTGCGCTAGGTTATAACCATCCTGAAATCAATCAAGCGCTGAAAGACCAGCTAGATTCTGGTTTGCCTTATCAAACATTAGATATTGCGACCTCAGTAAAAACACACTTTATTAAAACAGTAAAAGGTTTTCTACCTCAACAATTAGCTGATAATTGTGTGGTTCAGTTTTGTGGTCCTTCTGGCGCGGATGCGGTTGAAGCGGCGATTAAGCTTGCCAAACAAACGACCGGTCGTAATACCATGTTTGCTTTCCGTGGCGCTTACCATGGGATGACTAATGGTACGATGGGTATGATGGGCAACCTAAATACCAAGGCACGTCG
>SLFB01000202.1 GCA_007124475.1 Vibrio sp.
ATTACCTGTGCTATCACTAGTCTTAACCAGTCGATAGACAACCCTACGCGCTCATAGCTCAGCTGGATAGAGTACCTGGCTACGAACCAGGCGGTCGGAGGTTCGAATCCTCCTGAGCGCGCCATCATAGAGAAACCTCGCTTAGGCGAGGTTTTTTTTATCCATTCTTTGCTGAACACTTCTTTTGTTAACATTGTTTTAACTTTATTTTTTAATTATTTGTTTTTAATGAATATATTTAGAATTTAGTAACAAACTCACGATTTAATTTTAAATTCACCTTTAAGCTAGGTATATTGACGATGTAAGAAAGCTAATAGGCGATGTTTACCGTCAGTAATGTGCTTTATTCTATTGGTACCTTGCATACGCTGTAATATTAGCGAGCTTCATTCGAGCCAGGTAAACACTTCTCTTGCCGTTATTCCAATTTGTTTTCCGCTCACCAATTATATGAAAAAGTTGTTTCTATACGATGTTTCTATGATTTATACAGCAAGATTGAAACACAGATACAGAAAGCAAATTGACAATTTTTAATCAGGCGAGATAATTCACCGCATACGGAATCGATTGTCAGGATGACAGCGAAAGGATGCAAGATGACGGATATTGGAAGCCTGTTAACCGATGCTGCCACTCTAATGGGAACTGGAATGGCAGTGGTCTTTACTTTTTTAACTCTCTTAGTGTATCTGGTGCGCTTAATGTCGAGATGTTTGCCAGAACAAGCGCCGCCAGAGCTTACTCCCCCCAAGGTTACGCCTAGATCGGCTAACCTTTCTGCTACGGATCCTCAGGTGATTGCCGCTATTTCAGCCGCGGTGCATCTTTATCGAAATTCAAAAGCCTAATTGTTGTATTAAAAGGAGTTTATCAGCATGTCGACACCACTTGCTATTACCGATGTAGTCCTACGTGACGCTCATCAGTCACTGTTTGCGACTCGCTTGCGTCTGGAAGATATGCTGCCAATCGCTGCAGAATTAGATAAGGTCGGTTATTGGTCACTGGAAACCTGGGGCGGCGCAACCTTTGATGCTTGCATTCGCTATCTAGGTGAAGATCCTTGGCATCGTTTACGAGCTTTAAAGCAAGCTATGCCTAATACCCCAATGCAAATGTTATTGCGAGGGCAAAACTTATTAGGTTATCGCCATTATGCTGACGATGTAGTGGATAAGTTTGTTGAACGAGCTCACGCCAACGGTATGGACGTATTTCGAATTTTTGATGCTATGAATGATGTGCGTAACTTGCAACAGGCGGTGAAAGCGACCATTAAGGTTGGCGCTCACGCTCAAGGCACACTCTCATATACCACCAGTCCAGTGCATAATATTCAGACTTGGGTGGATTTAGCGAAACGGTTAGAAGATTTAGGCTGTCATTCTTTATGTATTAAGGATATGTCAGGCTTACTGAAACCTTACGAAGCAGAAGCGTTGATTTCCCAGATCAAAGCCTCTTGCGCCGTACCTTTAGCATTGCACTGCCATGCGACCACTGGCTTGTCCACTGCTACCGCAATTAAAGCGGTTGAAGCGGGAGTGGATATTCTCGATACCGCGATTTCGTCGATGAGTCAAACCTATGGTCATACTCCAACAGAAACGGTAGTCGCTATGTTGCAAGCCACTGAGCGTGATACTCAGCTTAATCTTGAGCAATTAGCACCGATTGCGGCGTATTTTCGTGAAGTACGTAAAAAGTATGCTCAGTTTGAAGGGCAACTTAAAGGCGTTGATTCACGCATCCTTATCGCTCAAGTTCCTGGTGGCATGCTCACCAATATGGAAAGTCAATTAAAAGAGCAAGGGGCGGCGGATCGGCTTGATGAAGTGTTGCAAGAGATCCCAAAGGTTCGTCATGACTTAGGTTATATTCCACTAGTGACCCCCACTTCACAAATTGTTGGTACACAAGCTGTCATTAATGTGTTAACTGGCGAGCGATATAAAACCATCACTAAAGAGACCGCTGGCGTTTTAAAAGGGGAATATGGTGCAACGCCTGCTGAGGTTAACCATGAGTTACAACAAAAAGTTTTGGCAGGTGAGCAAGCCATCACTTGTCGTCCAGCGGACCTTTTGCCAGCGGAAATGACGTCTTTAACGACTGAGCTATTAGAAAAAGCAAAGCTAGAAAACATAAGTTTAGCAGAGCAAACGATCGATGATGTCTTGACCTATGCACTGTTTCCTCAGATTGGACTCAAGTTTTTACAGCATCGTGGTGATTCATCCGTGTTTGAGCCCGCGCCGAGTCTTGAGTTATCCGCGATAAACCCAAACAACCAGCCGCAAGTGAATGAATCACCAACAAGAGTGGAGACTTATAGCGTCAAGGTCGATGGTCAGCTGTATCAGGTGGAAGTCGGCCCACAGGGAGCGCTAAGCTCGGTGGTTGCCGAGCCGTCATCTTCTATTGATGAAGCCTCTGCGGCTTCTGATGCTGAGCCAGTGTTGGCTCCATTGGCAGGTAATATTTTTAAGGTTTTGGTGCACAGCGGTACTCAAGTTGAAGAAGGTGATGTGCTGGTTATTTTGGAAGCGATGAAGATGGAAACCGAAATACGGGCCGCGCGAAGTGGTGTTGTGCAAGCTTTACATGTCAAAGAAGGTGATGCTGTTGCTGTCGGTGTACCGATGCTAAGTCTGACATAGGGGAATGTTCATGGATGGATTTTTGACCTTATGGCAGGGGACCGGGATTGCCAATATTGAATTGAGTCAATTGCTGATGATGATGGTCGGCGGTGGATTATTGTTTTTAGCGATAGCAAAAGGCTTTGAGCCGCTATTATTATTGCCGATTGGTTTTGGCGCTATTTTAGCCAATATTCCTAATGCCGGTTTTACTGACCCCGGTGGATTGCTGTACTACGTTTATAACATAGGAATCGCATCGGGTATTTTTCCGCTGCTGATTTTTCTCGGTGTTGGCGCTATGACGGATTTTGGCGCATTAATTGCCAACCCTAAAACCTTATGGCTGGGCGCAGCAGCGCAATTTGGTATTTTTTCTACTCTCTTTGGCGCTATCTTGTTGAACTATGTGCCTGGGATCAGCTTTACCATGGCCGACGCCGCTTCTATCTCGATCATTGGTGGTGCTGATGGTCCGACCGCTATTTTTCTTACTAGTCAATTATCGCCAGATTTATTAGGCGCAGTAGCGGTGGCTGCTTATAGCTATATGGCATTGGTACCGATTATTCAGCCACCCATTATGCGCGCATTAACAACCCAAAAGGAGCGCGAAATTCAAATGGATCAGTTGCGCCCAGTGAGTAAACGAGAAAAGATCGTCTTTCCACTCTTGGTATTGCTGATGACCATTTTATTTTTACCTGCTGCTACGCCATTAGTTGGGATGTTTTGTTTAGGTAATTTAATGCGTGAAGTTGGAGTGGTAGAGCGGTTATCGAAAACGGCGCAAAATGAGCTGATTAATATTGTGACTATCTTCCTTGGTTTAGGGGTTGGCTCTCAGCTACAGGCAGAAACTTTCTTAAATGTTTCCACTTTAGGTATTTTACTGCTTGGTGCGGTTGCTTTTAGCATTGGGACTGCCAGTGGCGTACTAATGGCCAAGTTAATGAACAAGTTGTCCAAGCAAGCGATTAACCCATTACTGGGTGCCGCTGGGGTTTCAGCTGTGCCGATGGCGGCAAGGGTTGTCAATAAGGTTGGCCTTGAAGCAAACCCACAAAACTTTTTATTAATGCATGCCATTGGACCTAATGTGGCTGGGGTATTAGGATCGGCTATTGCCGCGGGTGTCTTATTGGCTTTGGTAGGATAAGCGGCAAGAGTAATATCCCCATCCTGCTTGAAGCTGCATGGGTGTTGGCTGCAACTCCAAGTTGTTTGGGTATATCTGTTATTGTAAGTTGTTTTGCGCTAACTCGGCTCCTTATCGGCACAGAGAGTTCACAATTGGTTATAAAATGATATATATTCAAAGAGATGCTTCGGCATCTCTTTTCGCTGCTAGCAATAGGAATTTAACACATGGAAAATAAGCAAATCGTCATCGCCCAATTTGGTGGCCCAGAAGTGCTAGAAATACGAAATAGCACGATACCTGAACCAAAATCTGGCGAAGTTTTAGTGAAAGTGGCGTTTGCCAGTGTTAATCCTATTGATGTCAAAACGCGGGCGGGGTTAGGTTGGGCGGCCGAACAAAATAAAGATAAACTGCCATGGGTGCCCGGTTATGATATCTCGGGGCGAGTGATTGGTATTGGATCTGAAGTCGAACAGCTGCAACCTGGTATTAATGTGGCCGGATTTGTTGGCTTTCCATTACAAGGTGGCGCTTATAGCCAATATATCTGTGTACCAGAGAAAGATCTGAGTATTGTGCCTGATTCTGTAACCTTAGAAGCGGCAGCTGCGCTACCTCTTGCTGGGCAAACCGCGGTTCAAGCATTAAATAAAGCACACATTCAAGAGGGTGAGCGAGTATTGATTCTTGCTGGAGCTGGTGGCGTTGGTCATTTAGCATTGCAAATTGCACTAGCAGCGAAAGCGGAAGTGTATACCACGTGTAGTGAGAGCAATTTAGATTACTTAGCGACCTTAGGTGCTCATGCGATTAACTATCAGTTTGCGCCGGTTTCACAGCGCCTTGAAGCGGTCGACGTATTGATAGATTTAGTGGGTGGTGACGCAGCTCTTGATGCTCTGAAATGTTTAAATGATGCAGCAAGAGTGGTGACGGTGCCGACATTGAGCGCTGAATTGATCTGTGAAAAAGCCAAGCTACTCGGCTTTCAAGCAACAGGCATGCTGGTTGCCCCCAATCCTGAGCAGCTAGATACGATGCTCTATATGGTTGGCGTCGGACTGTTAAAAGTAGAAATTCAACACATTTATCCAATCGACCAAGTTCAATTAGCTCATCAACAGATGGCCACGGGGCATACGCGAGGTAAACTCTTGCTTGATATGCAATGATAGTATGGTTTGATAGCGGATTTACCTATCTAGCCGAGCTATTTTCTTCCTCAGCGCTATGGGTACTGTTTGTTGTTAGTTTTTTAAGTGCGACTTTATTGCCTGGTGGTTCAGAGGCGGTACTGATTGCTACTCTCTCGCTGGCTTCCTATTCTCCATGGCTAATCATTATCATCGCAACCTTAGGTAATTCTTTCGGTGGAATGACTAATTATTGGTTAGGTTTGTTGTTACCCAATCGAACTCAAGATGAAAAGCATGGTCATAGAGCCATAAAATGGTTACAAAAATACGGTTATTGGGCGCTGTTTTTTAGCTGGTTACCCGTTATTGGCGATCCTTTATGCTTAGCCGCTGGCTGGTTAAGGATGCGAAGCCTGTGGGTTTTTAGCATTATTTTATTCGGTAAGATGTTTCGTTATTGCTTATTAACGGCAATTTTTTACGGTCTCTTTTGAACGTTTTTTAAGGTGATGGCATGAAAAACTTTTGGCTAGGCGTAATCGCGTTACTGGCTCTTTCTGGCTGTGTTACTCCGACCTCGTTGTCTTTTTTCTCTTCTTTACCTAAAGGCGTTACGCTCATTGAGCAAGTAGCAGCAACGCCGGATCAAGTGATGATCCCATACAGTAAATACCGTTTAGATAATGGTCTGACGGTTATTTTGGCTCCAGATCATTCCGATCCATTGGTGCATATTGATGTGACCTACCATGTTGGCTCGGCAAGAGAAGAAATAGGAAAGTCAGGTTTTGCTCATTTTTTCGAACATATGATGTTCCAAGGTTCTAAACATGTTGCTGATCAAGAGCATTTTCGCATCATCACCGAAGCGGGTGGACGGCTAAATGGCACCACTAACCGTGATAGAACTAACTATTTTCAAACCGTTCCGGCTAACCAACTGGAAAAAGTTTTATGGTTAGAAGCGGATCGTATGGGCTTTTTGCTTGATGCGGTTTCACAACGTAAATTCGAAATTCAGCGTGATACGGTGAAAAATGAACGTGCACAAAATTATGATAATCGTCCTTATGGTTTAATTTGGGAAAGAATGGCGGAAGCTCTTTATCCATCAGGACACCCTTATTCATGGCAAACGATCGGTTATGTAGAGGATCTGGATCGAGTCGATGTTAATGATCTGAAAGCGTTCTTTTTGCGTTGGTATGGGCCTAATAATGCAATATTAACCATAGGTGGTGATATTGATATTAAACAAACCTTAGCGTGGGTTAATCGCTATTTTGGCTCGATTCCGCCTGGTCCTGAAGTGCAAAAAGCAGAAAAAGTACCAGCCGTGTTAGCGAATGATCGTTATATTACCCTTGAAGATCGTATCCAGCAGCCGATGGTTTTGATTGGCTTTCCAACCGTGTATCTAGGCGCAGAGCAACAAGCCTCACTCGATGCGCTTGCTAACGTGCTCGGCAGTGGTTCGAATAGCCTGCTGTATCAAAATTTGGTGCGCACTCGCCAAGCCGTTGATGCGGGAGCGTTTCATGATTGTGCCGAATTAGCTTGTACCTTGTACCTCTATGCTATGGCTCCAGCAGGTCAGCAAGCTCAGTTAGCGCCGCTTTATCAAGCAATAATGGCCACATTAGAGCAATTTAAGCAGCAGGGTGTCACTGACGAACGATTAGTACAAATTATGGGAATGGCTGAAGCTAATGCCATTTTTACTCTACAAAGTGTGCAAGGAAAAGTGACACAGCTGGCCAGTAATCAATTGTTCTATCAACAGCCAGATCGGTTAGAAACCCAATTAGCACAGCTAAGAGCGGTTACGACGACATCGGTTGAACAGGTATTTAATCATTACTTGTACCAACAGCCTAAGGTCACTCTCAGTGTGGTACCGCGGGGGCGTGCTGATGAATTAGCAGTGCGTGCAGCGACTTTTGTCACTCCTGAGCGTGAGTTACCGCTTTATCAAAAGATAACTGAGCAACAATTAAACTACCGTCAGGTGATAGATAGCTTTGATCGTTCAGTCATGCCTGTCGTCGCTGAGGCCGTTCAACATCAGATGCCTGAACTATATGCCTATTATTTTGATAATGGTGCTGAACTGTTGGGAACCATGAGTACAGAAACGCCAACGGTACAACTTGAAATTCGTTTACCTGCTGGGGAACGACACGTGCCTGTTGGGCAGGAAGGTTTGGCCAATCTTACCGC
>SLFB01000141.1 GCA_007124475.1 Vibrio sp.
CATGCGACACTCGCTCAGTTGATAGAGCGCAACCTTGCCAAGGTTGAGGTCACGCCTTTTTGTTTAAAGAAAGTGAACCTCGTGTGTCGCTCCAGTTACAAAGCTGACATCGTGCTTAACGATGAGCAATACGGACGCGGGGTGGAGCAGCCTGGTAGCTCGTCGGGCTCATAACCCGAAGGTCGTCGGTTCAAATCCGGCCCCCGCAACCAATTTAAAACAGATAAACTACGCTATGCGTGGTTTTTTTGTCTTTTCTATTACTGACCTTATGGTCATGCTCTTTATCATGCTGAGAAGCATTATCCCATCAAAAATAATAAATTACTCCAATCCAATAATTTGGAATGGCATTCTTGTCATGGTAATAATCAAGTTCTAAGTTTCACGCACAGACTTATCCACAAAATTAATCTGTGGATAAGTTAGTGGGTAAAGTGTTTTTATTGTGATGATTTGTTTTGAAGAAAATGATCTTTTAGCTGATAGACAAACTTAGGTTTTGACAAAAAACTTATAACTCATTGTTTTTTATTGCTTATTTATTGTGATTCCTATCTCTACTCTACGGTGGAAAGATCTTTGGCTGAAATAACATCGATCTTAGTGATTTTATGCTAGTGTGATTAACTTTTCTCATGGTTAGCAAACAGCGTGTTATTTAAATTTTTTCCACACCAGCTAATTTGAGACACATCTCAAACAATCAAGCTAGGTAATGTGTAACAGCTCTCATTGTTAAGCATCTCTGGGTAAACCTTTTTGAATAATCCGAATCAATCGCTGCTGTTTGCCACTGACGCTAGCAAGCTGTTCATGCTGTTGTTTCAGTGCCCACTGAATATGCTCATCAAGTAATTCACTTAATCCAAGCTTGTTTTCTAATGCATCGATAATACGCTGTGAATAAGGCGCATTTCCCATCGCAATAATCAAATTACGCTGCCATTGCTGGTGGCCAATGCGGCGGATGGCTGAGCCTTGCATCTTATGTAGAAAAGTCGTCTCATCCCATGCAAATAGTGCCACTAAATCTGCATTATTTAACACAGCACGACGGTGGAAGTCGGGCTCTTGAGTGATATCGGCGAAACGATTCCAAGGGCACACTAATTGGCAGTCGTCACAGCCATAAATTCGATTTCCTATTGCACGGCGGAATTCTTCTGGGATAACACCTGAATACTCGATGGTTAAATAGGAAATACATCGTCTTGCGTCAACAACACCTTCAGCAACGATAGCTCCCGTCGGGCACGAGGTCATGCAGGCTTTACATTGTCCACATTGATTTTCACTAGGGCTATCCACTGGCAAAGGAATATCAACCAATAGCTCACCCAAGAAAAACCAAGATCCAGATTCTTTATCCAGTATTAACGAATGTTTTCCTGCCCAGCCAAGGCCTGCTTTTTGCGCCAGAGGTCTTTCTAAGATCGGGGCTGAATCGACAAAGGGACGATAACCTAACTTGCCCACTTCTTGTTCTATCTTTTCGGCTAATTTTTTTAATTGGTTGCGGACCAGCTTATGATAATCACGGCCGAGAGCATAACGGCTAATATAGGCTTGAGTAGGATCCGATAAGTTAGCGGCAAATTGCGCTTGTGGTGGCAGATAGTTAATCCGAACACTAATGACGCGTAATGTGCCTGGCAATAGCTCTGCCGGGCGAGCTCGTAGCATACCATGGCGAGCCATCCACTTCATTTCACCGTGATAACCAGCGTCTAACCAAGCTTGTAAAGCCGCTTCATGCTCCGTCAAATCAACGTCACAAATCCCTGCTTTATCAAAGCCAAGCTCTTGAGCCCATTGTTTAATTTGATTAGCTAAGGCCGAAAAATCCATGACACAACCGATCATTAAAGTGGGCGGCGGATCTTACAGGATCTTACTCAATTCTTCTAGATAATAATCTAGGGTCTGTTTATCTTTCGAGCTTATTTTATGTGATACTTCAAGTGACGTTATGAGTGATAATTTAAGTGGTTTAACTATCCTTTTGCTACTTGAAGCTGCAGGTGTGTTGGCGACGTTCGTTCACCCCAATCATAGGAGCTTATCTATGCTCATGGGGACTATAAGAGCCATCCTTGGCTCTCACAAAGACCAGCCTACGGCTGTTCACATATGTACCAGACAAATTTTTACTCACCGGTTGTTTACCTACCACTCTAGGTTATTTGGATATCGATTAATTTCAGACAGAATATTTTCACTTTGCTTACAGAACAAAGCTTGTTTCTGAAAACAATCCCAGTTTACTATTCGTCCTGTTGTTATTTATATATAGTGTATATACCCTTCCTACTTGGCGCTGTGAAAGGGATGGCTACATTTGTTCACCCCAATCACATCGATCGCTATGCTGATAAGGGGTGACTCACTGGCCGTTTACCTACAATGCCAAGTAGTTTGAATATTACTTAACGTTTTATGCACTGTGATTGTGCAAGCTATTACTCCCTATCGGAACGCCTTAGAGAACCAAACATGACTATAAAAACCTTTATTTTGAAAGACGAACAGCAAACGGTTTTGTTAGGCACACGCTTAGCTGAGCTATGTTCTCAGCAAACAACGCTCTACCTTTATGGTGATTTAGGGGCAGGAAAAACGACGTTTAGCCGTGGATTTATTCAAGGTTTGGGTCATAAAGGGAATGTTAAAAGTCCAACTTATACCTTAGTAGAGCCTTACCATTTGGCAAATTGGCATATTTATCATTTTGATCTTTACCGATTAGCGGATCCTGAAGAATTAGAGTTTATGGGAATTCGTGATTATTTCACTGAAGACTCGATATGTTTGGTGGAATGGCCAGAAAAAGGTCAAGGCTTATTGCCTGAACCTGATTTAGCTGTTGAACTCGAATACGATCATCATCAGCGTAAAGTTAGTGTGAAAGCCAATAATGAATATGGACAACGTTTATTGAGTCAATTGGAGCTATGTTGAGTAAAAACTATTCTCGCTGTTGGTATCACTTCTGGTTCATGTTGCTCATGTGTTGGAGTGCTATTGCCCAAGCAAATGTATTAGAAGGAATACGAGTCTGGCCTTCACCAGACTCCACTCGTGTGGTGATAGACTTAACCTCACAAGCTAATTTTACTTATTTTACTTTAAGCAGTCCTGAGCGCTTAGTGGTTGATCTTCAGCAAACTAAACTGTCAGCGAGTTTACCTCTGACATTTTCTGATGGTGCGATGGTCAAACGTATTCGTTCTAGTACACCACCTAATGCCACGGCATTTCGCTTAGTTATTGAGCTATCCTCTAAATCAACGCCAACCATCTTTACCTTGCCTCCGACTCCCGGTGGGCAATATGGTCACCGCTTAGTTATCGATCTTCCTCATGCTTCAGCGTCGACCAATAATCCGCCTCCGTCGCCGTCCCGCTCGCAACCGGTTGTCAGTCGTGATGCATCTCAGTTAGTTGGCACTGCTGATATTATTATTGCGATTGACCCTGGTCATGGCGGTGAAGATCCTGGTTCAATTGGACCATCAGGTCGATTTGAAAAAGATGTAACACTAAGCGTGTCTAAAAAATTAGCCGATCAAATTAACGCGATTCCAGGTATGAGGGCGGTGCTTACTCGTACTGCTGACTACTCAGTCAGTTTAAATAATCGTACGGAGATCGCACGTCGTCAACGAGCCCATTTGTTAGTTTCAGTTCACGCAGATGCGTTTCATACTCCGCAACCACGAGGAGCTTCGGTCTTTGTTCTTAATACGCGCCGAGCAAACAGTGAGATTGCTCGTTGGGTTGAAAATCATGAGCGTCAATCAGAATTATTAGGTGGTGCAGGTGAGGTGTTGGCTCGCACCAATAATGATCGTAATGTCAGTCAGACCTTGTTGGATTTACAATTTAGTCACTCGCAAAAAGAAGGGCATAAAGTTGCCACAGCGTTACTGCGAGAATTAGGTCAGGTTGCACATTTACATAAACGAGAGCCGGTTAATGCGAGTCTTGCGGTATTGAAATCTCCTGATATTCCATCGGTGTTAGTTGAAATTGGTTTTATTTCTAATCCCGTTGAAGAACGGTTGATTTTTCAGCGTAGTCACCAAGATAAATTAGCACGCGCAATGAGCAAGGCATTAGTGAGTTATTTCGAGCAAAATCCTCCCGAAGGGACGCTGTTTGCTAATCGCGGTAAAGCACAACAGCATCAAGTCAAGCGTGGTGAGTCTTTGTCGGTGATCGCTCAAAAGTACGGGGCGAGTGTTGCAGACATAATGCAAGCGAATAAACTTACCGATGCTCGAATCAGGATTGGTCAGACACTCACCATCCCTGGTGGTTCGCGTGCTCCGGTTGCCGTGCCGATTGTGACTAATCCAATTGAAACGGAAACCATTACTCATGTGGTCAAATCGGGTGAGTTTTTGGGTAGGATCGCGGCTAATTATAAGGTGACCGTTGATGCTATTCGCCGTGAAAATAATTTGAGGTCAGATACCTTATTTGTCGGACAAAAACTCAATATCACCGTGAGCTTGAAAGATAAACCTTTGCGAAAACATACTGTGCAGCGGGGAGAGTTTTTAGGCCGAATAGCTAACCAATATAATGTTTCGGTGCAGAGTATCCGTGAGGCGAATCAATTGAAATCGGATCAATTAGCCGTTGGCCAAGTGTTGATTATTCCTAACCGATAATTGAGGTTATTGATGACGATTTGTATTTTACCTGCGCGCCTTGCTAACCAAATAGCGGCAGGAGAAGTGGTTGAAAGACCGGCTTCAGTGGTTAAGGAGTTGGTGGAAAATAGCCTTGATTCCGGAGCGACACGTATTGATATTGATATCGAAAAGGGAGGCGCGAAATTAATACGTGTTCGTGATAACGGCTCTGGCATAGTAAAAGATGAACTTGGCTTAGCTTTGAGTCGTCATGCGACCTCCAAAATTCGTACCTTAGATGATTTAGAAGCGATTATTAGTCTAGGTTTTCGCGGAGAAGCGCTGGCGAGTATAAGCTCGGTATCACGTTTAACGCTCACCTCTCGTCCTGAGTCTCAAGATCAAGCTTGGTCAGCATACAGTGAAGGGCGAGACATGGCGGTCAAGCTGCAGCCCAGTGCTCATCCAGTAGGGACCACCGTTGAAGTGTTAGACCTATTTTTTAACACCCCAGCAAGACGCAAATTTCTGCGTACCGAAAAAACCGAATTTACTCATATTGATGAGTTATTAAAGCGCATTGCTTTAAGTCGCTTCGATGTTACCTTTACGTTACGACACAATGGTAAAGTTGTACGCCAGTATCGTGCTGCACATAATCCTCAGCAAGAAGAAAAGCGTCTGGCTGCCGTGTGCGGATCTCAGTTCGTTAACCATATGCTTAAAATTGAGTTAGAGCATCAAGGCTTACAACTTCGTGGATGGATAACGACACCGCAAGGTGCTCGTCAGCAGAGCGATTTACAATATTGTTATGTCAATGGTCGTATGATGCGCGACAAGCTGATTAATCATGCGATCCGGCAAAGTTATGAAAGCAGCTTGCGGTCAGAGCAGTTTGCTACTTATGTGCTATTTATTGAGATTGAACCTAATGAGGTCGATGTTAACGTTCATCCGGCTAAACATGAAGTTCGTTTTCATCAGGCTCGTTTGGTCCATGATTTTATTTATCAAGCTTTAAGTGGCGCTCTAGCAGAAAGCGAATGTATTCCTGCTCCAGAGTTAAATTCATCGGCATTCTCTCATGTTGCAGAGACACCAATGAGACCAGCAAGTCATACGGCTACTCAGCTGCCGTCATCACCGTCTACACTGCAAGAGCCCAAAGCGACATTGGATGGTTATCGAGGCGGAGAATTAGCAGAACCGAGTACGCGTTCTTCTCCCTCTTGGTCTCGTTCAAGTGGTGGTAAAATTCAGCCAGAGACTCATGAAAAGCAAGCCATAACCGAGCAGCATCGCCATGCTTATCAGCAGCTAATGCAAACTCAACATCCTTCTACCACTTCGACAGTGGTGAAGGCTATTCAACCGAATCCATCGATGGAGACATTGCCGAATAAATTAGGCAAGGCCATTGCGGTTATTGAGGGGCGATATTTATTGACGACCAGCGATCAAGGATGTGTGTTACTTGCTCTTACTAAAGCGTATGAATGGAAGTTACGGGGTCAATTTGATACCCAAGCTGGGCCATTAAAGTCTCAGCCGCTATTGGTTCCTTTAAGTCTTCGTGTCGCAGAGGAAGAGCTAGCGGTTATAGCGCGTTTTCGCGATATCCTAATTACCTTGGGTATTGATTTAGTTATCAGAGGACAGCAAAGCGTCATGGTGATGGGCGTTCCTCAGCCATTAAGGCAGCAAAACCTGCAGCACCTCATTCCTGATCTTTTATCGTATCTAATGCAACTAGCGCAAGATTCATCGCAGTCACAGTATATGGAAAACCTGGTTAATTGGCTTTGTTCTCGTGTTTTGTATGATAAAAGCGACTACACTTTATCAGAAGCGATACAATTGGTCGCAGAGCTTGAGCAGATATGGCATAACAAGCTCCCTTTGCATGATAATAAACTTATTCAACCTGTCGATTTTTCGACAACGATCGCAGCATTTAATTAATGACAAAACCATTACCCTTAGCTCTATTTTTAATGGGGCCAACAGCTTCAGGTAAAACGGATCTCGCGATTCGATTACGCAAACAATTTCCAGTGGAGATCATTAGTGTTGATTCAGCCTTGATTTATAAAGGTATGAATATCGGCACCGCTAAGCCTAGTGCAGATGAATTAGCACAAGCGCCACACCGCTTAATTGATATTTTAGATCCTAGTGAGTCTTATTCTGCCGCGGATTTTAGACGCGATGCTTTACAAGAGATGCAATCCATCGTGGCAGCAGGAAGGATCCCATTATTGGTTGGGGGAACAATGCTTTACTACAAAGCTTTAATTGATGGCTTATCCCCTTTACCAGCGGCTGATTTAGCAATTCGGCAACACATTGAGCAGCAAGCGCAGACACTCGGATGGGGTGAGTTGCACGCTCAACTGCAACAAATTGATCCAATTTCTGCCCAAAGAATTCACCCGAATGATCCACAAAGATTGTCTCGAGCGTTGGAAGTTTATAAAATTTCAGGTAAAACACTTACTGAGCTGACTAAAACGAAAGGAGAAGCAATCCCTTTTCGGATTAAACAGTTCGCCATAGCACCCAAGGATAGGGCTGAACTCCACCGTCGCATTGAACTTCGTTTTGAAAAGATGGTCGAATTAGGCTTTGAAGAGGAAGTAAGATCCCTCTACGATCGTTCAGATCTTCATGCTGATTTACCTTCAATACGTTGTGTTGGTTATCGACAAATGTGGGATTACTTTGACGGCAATGGCACCCTTGATGAAGCAATTTATCGTGGTATTTGTGCCACTCGTCAGTTAGCCAAGCGACAGCTCACCTGGTTACGCGGCTGGGAAGAGTTAACTTGGTTGGATAGCGATAACATTGAACCAGCTTTAGAAACTCTTGCAAATGCCATAGCATCCGATTGAGTAAGCTGTGTATAATGTGATCGCTTTTGCGTGATGTACTCTGTAAAGGATCTTTCATTGTTGCATACTATAGTGTTAGCTTAACAATGGCACAGAGTGTTTTTATCGTTTAGCTCAGATGTAAAGGCCGCACCACATAACGTGCACCACTAGCTAAATAACTACAACAAAATACAAATAAGGAAAATAAAATGGCTAAGGGGCAATCTCTACAAGACCCATTCTTGAACGCATTACGCCGTGAGCGTATTCCCGTTTCTATTTATTTAGTTAACGGTATTAAGTTACAAGGACAGATCGAATCATTTGATCAGTTTGTGATCTTACTAAAAAATACCGTTAATCAAATGGTTTACAAACATGCTATCTCTACCGTGGTGCCTGCACGTCCAGTGAGTCACCGTACGGGTGATCGTTCTACGACTAATGAACGTAATTCAGATAAGGCAGATGATTAATATTGTTGATGATATTTAAGCAAACATTAAGGAGTAGAACGCTTGTTTGACCGTTATGAAGCTGGTGAGCGAGCGGTACTTGTTCATATTAATTTTACGCAACAGGGTGAATGGGACGATCTTCAAGAGTGCGAGATGTTGGTTTCTTCTGCAGGAGTAAGTACTTTGCAAGTGGTCACTGGCAGTCGCCAATCGCCCCACCCCAAATATTTTGTCGGGGAAGGTAAGGCCCAAGAAATTGCGCAGGCGGTTCAGCTAACTGAAGCTGATGTCGTAATTTTTAATCATGCACTTTCTCCCGCTCAAGAGCGTAATCTCGAACAGCTTTGCCAATGCCGAGTCGTTGATAGAACAGGGTTGATTCTAGATATTTTCGCGCAGCGTGCTCGTACCCATGAAGGTAAATTGCAAGTTGAACTTGCCCAATTGCGTCATTTATCAACGCGCCTCATCCGAGGTTGGACTCACTTAGAAAGGCAGAAAGGTGGGATAGGTTTACGTGGTCCAGGTGAAACTCAGCTTGAGACTGACCGTCGATTATTACGTGAACGCATCAAAGCTATTTTACGTCGTTTGGACAAAGTGGCAAAACAACGTGAACAAGGACGAAGAGCAAGGAGCCGCGCTGAAATACCCACCATCTCTTTGGTCGGATATACCAATGCCGGTAAATCAACATTATTTAATCAAATTACGGCAGCTGGTGTTTATGCTGCAGATCAACTCTTTGCTACGCTCGATCCGACATTACGTAAAATTGAGTTAGTCGATGTTGGCCCAGCAATATTAGCGGATACGGTTGGATTTATTCGTCATCTACCACACGATCTTGTCGCTGCATTTAAAGCAACCTTGCAAGAAACGCAGCAAGCTGACATTTTGTTACATGTTGTTGATGCAAGTGATGAGCGTTTTCGTGAGAATATCCAAGCGGTTAATGATGTGTTGCTAGAAATCGATGCGCATGAAGTTCCGACTCTCGTGGTTATGAATAAAATTGATAACCTAGAAGGTCAATCACCGCGTATCGAGAGAGATGATGAGGGAGTTCCTCAAACTGTCTGGGTTTCGGCTATGGATGGTTTGGGAATGGATCTACTGTTTAGTGCTCTTAGTGAGCGTTTAGCTAGTCAAGTTATCCATCATCGTTTGCGTATTCCTCCTGAGCATCAAGGTCGTATACGGAGTACTTTCTTTGCAATGAACTGTATTCAACAAGAAGAGTATGATCCTGAAGGCAATCTGTTAGTATCAATTCGTATGCAACAAGTGGATTGGTTTAGACTAGAGAAAAGAGAAGAGGCAGTTTTACGTGACTTTATCGTCGCTTAAAGTACTGCTAGAGTTTAACGTCATATCAAATGATGGAGCTTTCTAATGGCGTGGAATGAGCCCGGAAATAATAACGGCAACAATGGCCGCGATAATGACCCATGGGGTAATAATAATCGCGGTAACAAAGGTGGTCGTGAGCAAGGTCCGCCAGATTTAGACGAAGTATTTAATAAACTAAGTCAAAAATTGGGTGGTAAGTTTGGTAACGGAGGCAAGGGGTCTTCGTTTGGTGGTGGTTCGATGGGGTTCGGCGTGATTGCCGTGCTTGCTCTTGCCATCTGGTTTTTCTCTGGTTTTTATACCATTGGTGAAGCTGAACGTGGTGTAGTTCTGAGATTAGGTCAATACGATCGTGTGGTTGACCCAGGTCTTAACTGGCGTCCACGTTTTATTGATGAGGTTACTCCTGTCAATATCCAAGCGATTCGTTCCTTGAGTGCTTCTGGTATTATGTTGACCAAAGATGAAAACGTCGTCAACGTGGCCATGGATGTTCAGTATCGGATTGTTGATCCATACAAGTACTTGTTCCGATTGGTAAATCCTGATGATAGCTTACATCAAGCTACGGATTCAGCTTTACGCGCGGTGATTGGTGACTCGTTAATGGACAGTATTTTGACTGTTGGGCGTCAGCAAATCCGTCAAAGCACGCAGCAAACACTCAATGATATTATTGAAGATTACGACATGGGTTTATTGGTCGTTGGTGTTAACTTCCAGTCATCTCGCCCACCAGAGCAGGTAAAAGATGCATTTGATGATGCTATTGCCGCTCGTGAGGATGAAGAGCGCTTCATTCGTGAAGCAGAAGCTTATATGAATGAGATCTTGCCGCAAGCGACTGGTCGAGCTGAACGTGTGAAACGAGAAGCTCTAGGTTACAGCGAGCGAATTATTAACGAAGCATTAGGTCAAGTTGCTCAGTTTGAAAAGCTGTTACCTGAGTATCAAGCTGCTCCTGAAGTGACTCGTAAGCGTCTATATTTAGATGCAATGGAACAGGTATACACTAATAGCTCGAAAATTTTGATTGACTCTGACTCAAGTGGCAACCTGCTTTATCTACCGATTGACAAACTTGCAGGTCAAGAAGGGGCTGCTCCGTCGCGTCAAACTCGTGCTCTATCTACACAAGATCAGGCAGGGTTACAGTCGCAACAGCATAATAATACGAGCAGCAATACCGCTCCTCGCTCAACTAACACTCGTCAAGGGAGAAACTAAGCATGCGTAAGTTAATGATCCCGGTCATTGTCGTCTTTTTAGCACTGCTCTTGATGTCGATGTTTGTGGTGCCCGAAGGTGAGCGTGGCATTGTTATTCGTTTTGGTCGAGTGATTCAAGATGATGCTGGACTATCGAAGATTTATGAACCAGGCCTGCATTTTAAAATGCCAGTGTTTGATCGTGTTCATAAGTTAGATGCTCGTATTCAAACTATGGATGGGCGTTCAGACCGATTTGTAACCTCAGAGCAAAAAGACGTCATTATCGATACCTATGTAAAATGGAGAATTGAAGATTTTGGTCAATTCTACCTGGCTACTGGTGGGGGTAACATCTTTACTGCTCAGGCACTGCTAGAACGTCGGGTGACGGATGTACTAAGATCCGAGATAGGTTCACGTGACATTAAGCAAATTGTGTCAGGCCCGCGTAACGAAGACGTATTACCTGATAGCCCTGATGATGAGGTTGTTACGACTGAAGCGGCTCGCCAGGCATTAGAAGTTGATGGCCAACGTGATCAAGTGATGGAAAATGTTTTGAAAGATACACGTGTTAATGCCAGTAAAGACTTAGGTGTTTATGTTGTAGATTTTAGAATTAAGAAAATTAACTTACCGGATGAAATCAGTGAGTCAATTTATCGCCGGATGCGTGCAGAACGTGAAGCGGTTGCTCGTCGTCACCGTTCACAAGGCCGTGAGAGAGCCGAGGTAATTCGTGCTCAAGCGGATCTTGAGGTGGCAACGATCTTAGCCGAAGCGGATAGAACCGCTCGAGTGACTCGTGGTCAAGCCGATGCGACGTCAGCGAGAGTCTATGCCGATGCTTATAATAAAGATCCAGAGTTTTTCGGCTTTATTCGTTCGTTGCAAGCTTATGAAAACTCATTTAGCCAGAAGAGTGATATTCTTGTCTTAGATCCTAAGAGTGACTTCTTCCAATATATGAATAGCTCAAAAGGCGCAGCGAGCAAATAAGCTGAGCTTGGTTATGCAAGGATAGGAGTTAACTTTACTATCCCACCATAATGGTTGTAATCCAAAAGGCTCCTCCGGGAGCCTTTTTTACATAAGGAAGATGATGCTAACGATATTGGGTATTGCATTTGGAATCGTACTTATCTTAGAAGGGATAGGGCCATTAATCACACCATGCCGATGGCGCGCTATGATGTTAGCTATAGCCAAACAAGAAGATAATCAACTTCGAAGGATTGGTGGTTGTCTAGTCGTGGCTGGGGTGATTACTGTCTATTATTTTACGGTTTGAGAGTGAGATAACTAACTAGAGTATAATGTGCATGATTTTAGTAATGAGGAGGCGGCGTTTCATCCGCTTCACTGGCTAGGTTTGAAGTATCCATGGTTTTCATTTTGCCAACAACATACTTGACTTGATCTTGCATTTTATTAATCAACAGTTGTTGTTGGCTTAAGGCGCTATTTAACTCATCAATAGTCTGCTCTTGGAACGCAAGTTTGCATTCTAAATCTTCTATACGTTGTTCTAATTGTTGTTGGTGTGCGTTCATGATTACTCGTTGAATTGCCAAGCTTGAGCGATTCCGGCTGAGGTGCCTGAAATAATTCGCTGATTATTGTCTAGAGCCACATCATACACCACTGCACGAGGTGGGCGAGTATCTTTTTGCGCCATCGCCTCAAAACGAGCTTGTTTCTTACCTGTACTGGTACTCCAAATTTCAACTCGGCTAGATGGGGTGCCCGTTAGTAAATAATGCCCATCATCAGAAAAACGGGCACTGGAAAAAATCAGTTGGCGCGATAAAGTGCGTAATTGGGCTTGTTTTTCACCGGTACGCAAGTTCCAAATGATGGACTGGTTACCGCCATCTGAGGTAAAGGCTAAATGACCATCTCGTTGTAGCGCTACTCGGTTAATTCGTTGTTGGTGCTCAAAGTTGAAAATAATTTGTCCACTCTGGGTATCCCATAGATAGGCGTTGTAGTCATTAGCACCGCTTAGAGCATAGCGTCCATTAGGAGAAAGTGCCACAGAGTTGACTTTTTCTTGATGAGCAAGGAACTCCATTCGTCTTCCAGAGACTAAATCTACATAAATGGCTTTTCCGTTGGTTAAACCAAGCAGAATCTGTTGACCATCATTACTTAAATCTATATCAGTAATAAAGCCATCTGAGATAGACCATAGGCCTTCGGCTTGGGCCCAGCTTAAATCCCAAACCGCAAAGTTAATTTGTGTTGCGGTTACCGCATAGCGGCCGTTATCAGAAAGACGGATATAGGATACCGAATTTTCTTCGGGATCTTGCGCGCCTAATTCAGCCAGTATTTCTCTTTGGTTTAAATCCCAGAATACAAGCTGATGTTCTTGTGAGTAGATTAACGCAAAGCGTCCATCACGGCTCAAACCAAAGCTGGTTGATCCATTCGGCTCTAAAACCCAGCGTTCATGGTCTTGATTAAAAAAAAAGCAGCCATTTAACAGAGAAATGACAACCAAAGACATAATGAAATGAGAAATTATTCGCAGCACAATTAATTATCCGTTGAGTGGTAAAGACAATTACGAAACATACCGTTATATTGGTATAACATATTATGGTGCACTAGGTTAAATAGCCAATGAGTGCTCAATAATGAAAGAGTTACCTCAAAAAAGTTGGAGAAATAAATGAAATCGTTTTTTAAAGTGTCATTGCTTGCGGCCACTGTTGCCCTTGCGGCCGGTTGCCAAAAAGAAGAAAATACCGCTTCAGTCGCCAGTTCTTCAGCTGTACAGCAAGTCACTTTCAATTCAGATGATGATAAAGCTGCTTACGCAATCGGTGTCTCATTTGCTAATTATCTTACCAGTAGCCTTGAAATGCCAAGTGAGATTGGGGTTGAATTAGATAAAAATATGGTATTAAGAGGTATTGAGCATGTTTTTGCTGACGCATCACAGATGGATGAACAGCAAACTCGTGAAGTACTTGAAGCCTTTGACCAGCGTATGGCTGAACGTATGCAAGAGCAAACCGCTGCAAAATCAGCAACCAACAAACAAGCGGGTGATGAATTCCGCGCGCAATTTGAGCAGCAAGAAGGCGTGAAAAAAACTGAATCAGGTTTGTTGTATCAAGTGCTTAGTGAAGAACAAGGTAAATCGCCACAAGAAACCGATACAGTACAAGTTCATTATAAAGGTACCTTGATCGATGGTACTCAATTTGATAGCTCATACGATCGTGGTGAACCAGCAACATTCCCTCTTAACCGAGTGATTCCTGGATGGACGGAAGGGGTTCAATTGATGCAGGTTGGATCTAAGTATAAGTTTGTTATCCCACCTGAACTGGCTTATGGTGAGCAAGATACTCCTGTTATTCCAGCCAATTCAACCTTAGTATTTGAAGTTGAATTATTAAGTGTTGAGAGTAGTGACGCTGCGCAGTAGTCATGGCTCATTGGTTTATCAGGCCTGACTTGTTCAGGCCTTTTTTCTTACCAGATTCTCTGCTTATTGCAAAGCTTCAGATCGAAAGGTCGCAACCCCTAGTCGTTAGATTTGTTAGCTTCAACCGTCTAACAATTTTATCAGCCAAACATTCCAAGCTTGATTAGGTTAAAATTCACAGTGGAGACTTTGTCCTAAATCACCTCATAGTGAGATAGCTCAGGCGATCGTTAAAAATTCTGATAAACTTACAACAATTTATTGATTGTACGTTAAAGGTCAAAAGACAGTGACAATAACAGAAAGCATTAATACCGATATGCTCATGGAAATGGAATTCGTTCATGTCAAACCATTTACTGAGCACGACAAAGTGATTTTACGATCTTATGAAGCGATGGTGGATGGGTTAGCGAGTTTAATCGGTCCATTTTGCGAAATTGTGTTGCATTCATTAGAAGATCTTAATACCTCAGCGATCAAAATCGCCAATGGCGAAAATACAGGGCGACAAGTAGGCTCGCCAATCACGGACGTCGCATTAAAAATGTTACGTGATATTGAAGGTACTGAGCGTAATTTTTCTCGTTCGTATTTTACCCGGGCAAAGGGCGGGGTGCTGATGAAGTCGATCACGGTTGCTATCCGCAATGGTGACAATCGAGTGATTGGCTTATTGTGCATCAATATCAATCTTGATGCGCCATTTTCACAAGTATTACACTCTTTTATGCCAACAGCAGAAGCGCAAGAAGCCGCCGCCCCAGTTAACTTTGCTAGTGATGTGGTTGAGCTGGTCGATCAAACCGTTGAGCGCACGGTAGAAGAAATCAACGCTGATAAATCCGTATCCAACAACACCAAAAATCGTCAAATCGTCATGGCATTGTATGACAAGGGAATTTTTGATATCAAAGATGCGATTAATCGGGTCGCTGATCGTTTAAATATCTCTAAACATACTGTCTATTTATATATTCGTCAGCGTAAAACGGAGGACGAGTAGTGAGCAGCCCATCGGCCCCCGTCTTGAGTTACGCTTTATTGGTTACTGGCGCCGCTTATGGCACCCAGTCGGCACGCATGGCTTATCAATTTGCTCAGCAGGTGATTGCGAAAGGGCACAGTATCCGGCGCATCTTTTTTTATCATGATGGCGTGCTAAATGGTTCTTCACTGACTTTGCCTGCTAACGATGAGTTTGATTTGCTTCAAGCTTGGCAGCAACTAAGTAAAATGCATAATATTCAGTTAGAAACCTGTGTTTCAGCGGCCTTGAGGCGCGGTGTGGTTAGTGACAGTGAGGCGCAGCAACATCAGTTAAACGTGGCTAATTTAGCCGATGGTTTTACGCAAACAGGCTTAGGGGCATTAGCTGAAGCTTTATTAACTGAAGATAGGGTGGTGCAGTTTTGAAAAAAATCGCTTTTATCTTCCATTCACCACCACACAGTACCAGTGCCGGGCGTGAAGGCCTTGACGCGCTTTTGGCTACTTCTGCCTATAGCGATCAATTAGCCGTTTTCTTTGTTGGGGACGGGGTGCTGCAATTGATGACCGAACAACAACCAGAACAGATCCTTAGCCGTGATTATATTAAATCATTTAAATTGCTGGATTTATACGACGTTGAACAGCGCTATGTTTGTGCTCAAAGTCTTCATGATTGGGGAGTGGGAACCGAACAATTGATCATAGATTGCTCAGAGTTAGCACCGTCAAACATGGCTGAATTATGGCAAACTTTTGATCACATCATTACTTTTTAATTGTCGAGGTATTCGGTGTTACATATCATTAAACGCCCTCAGCAACTGGCATTGATCCGCCGCTACTTATTGGACACAGACAGTATTATGCTAATTGAAGATGCGGTTTATGCCACTAGTCCACACAGTCGCTATTTTGTCGATTTAGCCGCAATTCAACAGGTTTATGCTTTACGAGAAGATTTAGCGGCTCGTGGTTGGCTGGAACAGTGTGCGACTTCGATACAACCGCTGACGATGGAACAATTTGTAGAGCTAACAGTAAGTTCATTAAAATCAATATCTTGGTCTTGATTTTTATCTTTTATATATTGCTTGGGTTATTTACCATCGCGCATAGGATAAAAAAGATCTGTATATTTCTTGACACATCTCCCACTGCTGCATAGAATTTTGCGTCCCTATTTGTGCAAACCACAATTAGGGCTAGATTTTTCATAAAGCTTACGTTAAGTAAATTCAGGAGCTAGCTAATGGCAACTATTAACCAGTTGGTACGCAAGCCACGTGTAAAGCAAGTTGCAAAAAACAACGTGCCTGCACTTGAAGCGTGCCCACAAAAACGTGGTGTATGTACTCGTGTATATACTACTACCCCTAAAAAACCTAACTCAGCACTACGTAAAGTATGTCGTGTACGTCTAACCAATGGTTATGAAGTGACGTCATACATCGGTGGTGAAGGCCACAACCTACAAGAGCACAGTGTTGTTCTTATCCGTGGTGGTCGTGTTAAAGACCTTCCAGGTGTTCGTTACCACACAGTTCGTGGTGCGCTTGACTGTTCAGGCGTTAACGACCGTAAACAAGGTCGTTCTAAGTACGGTGTGAAGCGTCCTAAGTCTTAATGCACTTCTTTTTTATAAAAGAAGCGTTAAGTAAGGCCAAACACTAAAATTAAATTTTAATTTTGAAGAAACTGAAAAGTTTTGGATAACCTGAAGAAGACAACGGAGAATATTCCATGCCACGTCGTCGCGTCATTGGTCAGCGTAAGATCCTTCCAGATCCAAAGTTCAAATCTGAATTGCTGGCAAAATTCGTTAACATCCTTATGGTTGACGGTAAAAAATCTACTGCAGAAAAAATCGTTTACACTGCACTAGACACTATGGCTGAGAAATCTGGTAAAGATCACTTAGCTGTATTTGAACAAGCTCTTGAAAACGTTCGTCCAGCGGTAGAGGTTAAATCTCGCCGTGTGGGTGGTTCAACTTACCAAGTTCCTGTAGAAGTTCGTCCGGTTCGCCGTAACGCACTTGCTATGCGTTGGTTGGTTGAAGCTGCGCGTAAGCGTGGTGAAAAATCTATGGCTGCTCGCCTAGCTGCTGAAATGCTAGACGCATCAGAAAACAAAGGTACTGCTGTTAAGAAACGTGAAGACGTTCACCGTATGGCAGAAGCAAACAAAGCGTTTGCTCATTACCGCTGGTAATACCTTCTGTGCTGCGAGACTCTCTCGCAGCACTTTTCTATTTTCTAAGGATTCCCTTAGTAAGAGGATACAATCGTGGCTCGTAAAACTCCTATTGAGCGCTACCGTAATATCGGTATCTGTGCTCACGTAGACGCAGGAAAAACAACCACTACTGAGCGTATTCTGTTCTACACCGGTCTTTCTCACAAACTTGGCGAAGTTCATGATGGTGCTGCTACCATGGACTGGATGGAGCAAGAGCAAGAGCGTGGTATCACCATTACCTCTGCTGCCACCACGGCTTTCTGGCGTGGTATGGATGCCCAATTCCAAGATCATCGCATTAATATCATTGATACCCCTGGACACGTTGATTTTACCATTGAAGTAGAACGTTCATTACGTGTACTTGATGGTGCAGTGGTTGTCTTCTGTGGTTCGTCTGGTGTTGAGCCGCAATCTGAAACTGTTTGGCGTCAAGCAGACAAATACCATGTTCCACGTATTGTATTTGTTAATAAGATGGACCGTACAGGCGCAGATTTTTTACGCGTTGTGGACCAAATTAAACATCGTCTTGGTGCGACTCCTGTTCCGATCCAACTTAATATTGGCGCGGAAGAAGAGTTTAAAGGGGTTATCGACCTTATCAAGATGAAAGCGATCAACTGGAATGATGCCGATCAAGGCATGAGCTTCACTTATGAAGAAATTCCGGCTGAGATGCAAGCATTGGCCGAAGAGTGGCATACCAATTTAGTGGAAGCCGCTGCAGAAGCGAATGAAGAGCTGATGGACAAATACCTTGAAGAAGGTGAATTGACTGAGGCAGAGATTAAGCAAGCGCTACGTCAGCGAACACTGAATAACGAAATTGTACTTGCCACTTGTGGTAGTGCATTTAAAAACAAAGGTGTACAAGCTGTGCTGGATGCGGTTGTTGAGTTTCTACCATCACCAGTCGAGGTTCCAGCGATAAAAGGTATTGATGAGCAAGAGAACGAGGTTGAACGTCACGCAGACGATAACGAACCGTTTTCTGCCTTAGCATTTAAAATTGCAACTGATCCCTTTGTCGGTACGCTAACCTTTATCCGTGTCTATTCTGGAGTGGTTAACTCTGGAGATGCGGTTTATAACGCAGTCAAACAAAAGAAAGAACGATTTGGTCGTATCGTACAACTGCATGCCAATAAGCGTGAAGAAGTGAAAGAGGTACGTGCAGGCGATATCGCAGCGGCAATTGGTCTTAAAGATGTGACGACCGGAGATACGTTGTGCAATATCGATCATAAAGTGATTTTGGAAAAAATCGAATTTCCTGAACCTGTGATCCAGATAGTGGTAGAGCCTCGTTCTCAATCAGATCAAGATAAAATGGCTATCGCACTAGGTAAACTAGCAGCCGAAGATCCTTCTTTTAGAGTCGAAACTGATAATGAAACCGGACAAACTTTAATCTCGGGGATGGGTGAATTACACCTAGATATTATCGTTGATCGCATGAAGCGTGAATTCAGTGTCGACTGTAATGTTGGTAAACCTCAGGTGGCTTATCGCGAAACCATTCGTGGTCAAGCGGAAGTTGAAGGTAAATTTATTCGTCAATCGGGTGGACGTGGTCAATATGGGCATGTTTGGCTGAAAATTGAGCCTGCAGAATTTGGGCAAGGTTTTGTTTTTGTTGATGCTATTGTCGGTGGTGCGATTCCAAAAGAATTCATCAATCCGGTCGCGAAAGGTATCGAGGAGCAAATGAATAATGGTGTTCTTGCTGGTTATCCAGTATTAGATATCAAAGCAACACTGTTTGATGGTTCATTCCACGATGTTGACTCAAGCGAAATGGCGTTTAAAATCGCAGGTTCAATGGCATTCAAGAAGGGAGCTTTAGAAGCAAACCCAGTGATTCTTGAGCCGCTGATGAAAGTAGAAATAACCACTCCAGAAGATTGGATGGGGGATGTTGTTGGTGATTTAAATCGTCGCCGCGGCATTATCGAAGGTATGGACGATGGTAATGCAGGCCTTAAAATCGTTCGTGCACGAGTTCCTCTTTCTGAGATGTTTGGTTATGCGACTGATTTGCGCTCTGCAACTCAAGGGCGAGCTTCTTATTCTATGGAGTTTGCTGAGTATGCAGAAGTACCAAAAAATGTCGCTGAAGCAATTATCGCAGAACGCGGTTAGCTGATTAATAACGAATCTATTGCGCTAACGCTCGTTGGCGCATAAAATAGCAATTTCTGGCGCGCTTTGAGTGTACTGACTTAAGGCGAATCATAACTAGGAAGGAACACGATCGTGTCTAAAGAAAAATTTGAACGTACGAAACCGCACGTAAACGTTGGTACTATCGGCCACGTTGACCACGGTAAAACCACTCTAACTGCAGCAATCTGTACTGTACTTGCAAAAGTATACGGCGGTGAAGCAAAAGACTTTGCGGCGATCGATAATGCTCCAGAAGAGCGTGATCGCGGTATTACTATCTCTACTTCACACGTAGAATACCAAACTCCAACTCGCCACTACGCACACGTAGACTGCCCAGGACACGCTGACTATGTTAAAAACATGATCACTGGTGCTGCGCAAATGGACGGTGGTATCCTAGTTGTAGCTGCGACAGATGGCCCAATGCCACAAACTCGTGAGCACATCCTACTAGGCCGTCAGGTTGGTATTCCTTACATCATCGTATTCATGAACAAATGTGACATGGTAGATGATGAAGAGCTACTAGAACTAGTAGAAATGGAAGTTCGTGAGCTTCTTTCTGAGTACGATTTCCCAGGTGATGATCTACCAGTAATTCAAGGTTCAGCACTAGGTGCATTGAACGGTGAAGAGCAGTGGGAAGCGAAGATTGTAGAACTAGCAGAAGCACTAGATTCATACATTCCAGAGCCAGAGCGTGCGGTAGACCAAGCATTCCTAATGCCAATCGAAGACGTATTCTCAATCCAAGGTCGTGGTACAGTAGTAACTGGTCGTATCGAGCGTGGTATTCTACGTGTAGGTGAAGAAGTAGCTATCGTTGGTATCAAAGATACAGTAACAACGACTTGTACTGGTGTAGAGATGTTCCGTAAGCTGCTTGACGAAGGTCGTGCAGGTGAGAACGTAGGTGCTCTACTACGTGGTACTAAGCGTGATGACGTAGAACGTGGTCAAGTATTAGCGAAGCCAGGTTCAATCACTCCGCATACTAAGTTCGAGTCAGAAGTATACGTACTGTCTAAAGATGAAGGTGGCCGTCATACTCCATTCTTCAAAGGCTACCGTCCACAGTTCTACTTCCGTACAACGGACGTAACTGGTGACATCTCTCTACCAGAAGGCGTAGAGATGGTAATGCCTGGTGACAACATCCAAATGGTTGTAGAGCTAATCGCTCCAATCGCAATGGATGAAGGTCTACGTTTCGCGATCCGTGAAGGTGGCCGTACTGTTGGTGCTGGTGTTGTAGCTAAAGTTATCGCTTAATTTCGATAGTTTTTGTTAGCAAGACAAAAAGGGAAGCTTTGGCTTCCCTTTTTTAATGGCTGACGTTTATGGCTGACGTTTATGGTTAAGTGTTTGTTGATGACGTTGTTGCTAGCGAGTTAACAGGGACAGATGGTTATCGCTCACGGATGGACTGATGGTTCTTCACTGAGCTGGTGTAGATTTCACTTGCTATAATAACGGTCATTCTGTACTATTCTCGCTCCTTAATTCTCGGTCAATTTTCATTCGTTCCTTGCTTCCTCTGGATGACCGGGCCAAATCTGGAAGCTGAATAATCCGTAAGGAGCAAAATCAATGCGTTATTACGAAATCGTATTCATGGTGCACCCTGATCAAAGCGAGCAAGTTGCTGGCATGATCGAGCGTTACACTGGTTCAATCACTGAAGCTGGCGGTAAAGTACACCGTTTAGAAGACTGGGGCCGCCGTCAAATGGCTTACCCAATCAACAAGCTTCACAAAGCTCACTACGTTCTAATGAACGTTGAAGCTGATCAAGCTGTGATTGATGAGTTAGAAACTGCATTCCGTTTCAACGATGCTGTTCTACGTAACATGATCATGCGTACTAAAGCTGCTATCACTGAACCTTCAATCATGCTAAAAGCTCGTGAAGAGCGTGCTAAGCGTGAAGAAGTGAAATTTGAAGCAGACGCTGAGTAATTTTAGCTGGCCGTTAACCTTATGATACGTAATGTGTTTACACAATCGTATCCTTGATTAATCAAGTAATGACGGTCATATATTCACTCATCATTTAGTATTTGGCAGTTTCTATCTCATAGCAATTCTTTACAGAGTTGATATTTATTGTGGTAGATAATGCCGACAACATTTTTCAAATTTAGATCAGGAGATAGCCCATGGCTCGTTTCTTCCGCCGTCGTAAATTCTGCCGTTTTACTGCAGAAGGCGTTCAAGAGATTGATTACAAAGATGTAGCGACTCTTAAGAATTACATCACTGAAGCTGGTAAAATTGTACCTAGCCGCATCACTGGCACAAGTGCTAAGTATCAGCGTCAGCTAGCTCGTGCAATCAAACGCTCTCGCTACCTAGCTCTACTGCCATATACTGACAAGCATCAGTAATCGGCACCGTTTATTAAGAAAGAGGATTAAGCAATGCAAGTTATTCTACTTGATAAAATCGGTAACCTAGGCAGCCTTGGCGATGCAGTTAATGTTAAATCTGGTTACGCTCGTAACTTCCTTATCCCACAAGGTAAGGC
>SLFB01000124.1 GCA_007124475.1 Vibrio sp.
TTGAGCACGCGAAGTTTAACGATGTCTTTCATCGTTAGCGAAATGGCTACCATAATCGAAGCAGCATAGCCCATGATATCAACGATATTAATATCCATAATTTAAGATCCTCTTGCAGTTGGCCCAAGCCGGGTCAGTCGCGCTACGCTGTTTTTCAAAGTGAAACATGAACAACGCTTTACCGAGAATGGCTGGATGAATTGAATTTTTTATTACTATAACAACGGTTAATGTGTGATGAAACCCTCAAAAATAGTTTCGGAGAGGGTTAGCGATTACGCAAACGATTAATACTAATTATAGTTTTGTTATTACATATTGTGTTGATATTTGACCAGTCCTACTTGAAGTCGCGGTGTTGCTAACATTCGTTCGCCCCAATCACATCGCCTATCTATACTCATGGGGATTATGAGAGCCATCCGTGGCTCTCACCAAAGGCCAGCCTACGGCTGTTCAAATTTGTTCCAGACAAATTTGTCGCTCACTTGCCTCCTACCTGCAACTTCAAGTTGCTTGGGTATATAACCTCGATTCCACAGCATAAAAAAATCCGCTTTACAGCGGATTCCATCTACAGCAAACACAGGCTTATTTTTTAGCGCCGCCTTGTGTCATTAACTTGTCTTGCTCGGTTAGCTCGCTGATACGACGACTAATATCACGACGCTCTTTAGAGATTTCAGCGCTTTTAATAATATGATCATCAACACGATCTTCGTAATCTGATTTCATTTTTTTGACGATTTCGAGGATCTCTTCTTGAGTCATGTTAGGCTTGATATAATCAAGGAGATTATCTAGCAAGTCGACACGTTTACGATTATCGCGAACTTTTTTTTCGTTATCCAACAATTCACGTTTTAGTTTGTTTTTACGGCGAGCCAAGCTCACGATTTCAAATACGCTATTCATCGTTCCCTTTCCTATAATGAGTGTCATGGTTACTCATATGATACCAAATGTTCAAGCATGTTATACCTTTCCTAGTTGAAGCGGCAGCGAGAGTGGCTTATTTATTCACCTAAGAAGTACATAGTCTGTCTATGCTCATGAGAATGAACTCACTTCTGCTTAGCTGCACCTTCAAGTAGTTTGGTTAATCTCGATGAGATTGATGATCTTGAGACCGCATGAGTAGTCAAATTAAAACATATCGTGGTCCAGCATAACAGAGTTTAGATCAAAGCTTGCTACGTCTTGATGAATATATCACCATTCAAATTCATTCATCATGATTTTATCAATAAAGAGTCTGTATTCTTAACTGGAAATGCGTTATACCCTTACCTAGATGGTTAAGCTTATGATCTAGAAGTTAATAATTAACCATCGGAGTGATAGCTGTGGATGTTTTTTATGATACCCCATGTCTCTCTGGTAGGCATCTTTCAATTCAATCGAGATCTCTTGATAATACTGGTTGTGATTGGAATCGTTTGCTTGTTGGTCAGGTGGGGAATAGGACAAAAACTGTGCAAATTTGTTTTTCAGACATTGCCATTGATAAGTCGCACAACTCAGAGTCGCAAGATTCATCTTATGTTAGGTTAAAACAGGCTTATCTTGAGGCAAAAAATGCATTGCTAACGAATGATGTTGATTTAAAACGAGCAAAGGTGCTCATGATTGATGAGCAAGGTAAAGTCATTCGTTTAAATTTATTTAGAGAGCACTAACCCGTGTTTGCAAAATCTCATCTGTTGATAAGGAAATTTTATGTCTAGCCAACTTTCTGCTTTAGAAGCGCGAGTGATAGGTTGTTTAATAGAAAAAGAGATCACGACGCCTGAATATTATCCATTGACCCTAAATAGTTTAGTGGCGGCTTGTAACCAAAAAAGTAACCGAGATCCAGTCGTTAATTTATCCGATTCTGAAGTGCAAGATATTGTTGAGGGGTTAATCACTCGACATTTGATCAGTGATGAAAGCAGCTTTAATAGTCGTACCAGTAAATATCAACATCGATTTTGTAATACCGAGTTTGGTGATTTAAAACTGAGTAAGCAAGAGCTCGCAGTGATTTGCTGTCTATTATTACGTGGCCCCCAAACCCCTGGAGAGTTACGGACGAGAACGAATCGTTTGTGTCACTTTAGTGATGTAAAACAAACCGAAGCGATTTTGGAGCAGTTGCTGGAGCGAAAGCTGGTGGTGAAATTAGCTCGTGAGCCTGGTAAACGTGAGTCACGTTATCAACATCTATTTTCAGGTGACGTTGAGGTGATGGAGGTGACTTCGGCTCATCAACCAACCCCAGCTCTCTCACAAACACGGATGGATGAAATCGAAAATGAAGTCGCTCTGTTACGGGAAGAATTACATCAATTACGCCAAGAAATGCAGGTCTTACGCTCTATGATTGACCATGACTGAAGTGGTTCTTAAGGCTAAAGATTCACAATGGTGGGTCTATTTGATACGCAATTCGAGCAATGCTCTATATTGTGGAATCACTACCGATGTGGTTCGACGTTTTCAGCAGCATCAACAAGGTAAAGGCGCAAAAGCACTGCGAGGTAAAGGGCCTCTTCAATTAGTTTGGCAATATCAGATTGGCACGGATAGAAGTAAAGCCTTACAGTTAGAACACCGGATTAAAAAATTGTCTAAACTTGAAAAAGAACGTCTGATTATCGATAAAGATCGATTAAGCGATCTTTATCCAGAGATCTCAAGTTAACTAAGACGTGTACCAACAAGCTGCTGCAGGCGCTGCTGTTGTTTGATCTTTCAAGGATATGAGTAGTTATCGCACCTGATGGCTATGAGAATTTCATCATGAGGAACAGGGCATCGTATGAAAAAGCAAATGCTTATTTTCTTGCTTGGCTGGTTACCAGTACTTATATTTGCGGCACCATCTCAACGTCTACATGGCTTTTGGCATTATCATGAATTTTTAACGGCCCATCCTGAGCAGCTCGTGTTAACCGAGCAGCTTGCTCAGTTAGTACAAGCTCCCCCTCAGCCATTACTGACTCAGCAAACTCGACCAGTAACAATTTCAGTGATCTATCCAGGACAGCAACTCTCTGATTATTGGATGAGAAATATTAAAGCTTTTGAGGGCCGTTTGGATGAGCTAGGTATTCAGTATCAATTAAACCAGGTGTTTACTCGACCTGGTTTAGATGCGCGTCAACAGAGTTTATCACTTATGGAAGCGATTGATCAGCATACTGATTATCTGATATTTACGCTTGATACGATGCGACACCGTAAGTTTATTGAGCATGTATTACATGCCTCAAACAGTAAAGTGATCCTGCAAAACATTACCACGCCAGTTCGAGACTGGCATGAACGCCAGCCTTTAATGTATGTCGGATTTGATCATGAAATTGGTACTCAATACTTAGCGGAGTACTTTAAAAGTAAGATCTCAGCAACGATTGATTATGCTGTACTATACTTTTCAGAAGGTTATATCAGTGAAGCGAGAGGCGATAGTTTTATTGACCAAGTGAAAAACAGGTTTAACTTAGTTTCTTCTTACTATACGTTAGCGACTAAAGAGAGTGGCTATCAAATTACGCAAGATATTGTCCATAATAATCCACAAATTGGTTTTATCTATGCCTGTTCTACGGATGTTGCATTAGGTGCTGCAGAAGCTTTAAAAGCCCTTAATCGAACCGATATTTACCTTAATGGTTGGGGGGGAGGCAGTGCAGAATTAACCGCAATACAAAAAGGGCAATTACAAGCAACAATTATGCGTATGAATGATGACACTGGTGTCGCCATGGCGGAAGCGATAAAACTAGACTTAGTCGGTTCTGATGTCCCTTTGGTTTATTCTGGAGAATTTAGACTCGTTACCCAAGAAACTCCTGCTGATGAACTTGACGCGTGGCAGAACCATGCTTTTCGTTATTCAGGTCGCTAATTTTTAATCGATAGCCAAAAGGTTGTGTTGTGTCTCGATCGCTTTTTGTACATAAAACGACTCCGTTAGCGACGTTAATCAGTCGCTCAATGGTTGCTGCATTGGCGATTTTGATGCTTGGTGTCTTCTTTCACACTTATCAAGTCAGTAGTCGCTTAATCATTCAAGAAGTGATCAGAACATCCAATCAGAATGCTAATTTAGTGCAGAGTTTTTTTGACTCTCGTTTAACCTCTCTCGCGATTCAGCAAGATAGCAGTGCCAAGAGTGAGACTCTTATTCGCGCTTTACAACAACAATCTAGCCATGAAATTGAGCAATACTTCTTGAGTCTTGATCGTAGTGATAGTTTACCTATGGCTGATTTTCGCTTTATTTCAAGTGTGACTCAGCCGATATGGGATGATGGCTATGCTCCGTTTTATGGTTTAATGGAAGCGAGCTTTAGCGACATTATTCAGCATGTGGGGTTCAGTCGGCATTGGCAGTTGCTCACACTGCCTTCTTTACTTGGCCCTACTTCTATTCTAGTCAGGCGAACTGAGATTGTTGATACGTCAAGTGGTGAATCGCTAGGTTTTTTATACAGCAATTTAGTCCTGAATAATAATTTTTCCCTCACCGATTCATTGCGTCAGCATAGTGAAATTGAGCAGTTAGTATTAACCAATCAACAGCACGTGTTAGCTTCGACCGTTACTACACAACAAAGTTATCAAGTTGAGGATGTGCTGCGAGAGGGGAATCAAGATTATGATTGGTATGGTCAGTTTATTGTTAGTCGAATTCCGTTAGTGATTGATGGTGTTGCCACGAGCTTAGACCTTTATGTGGTGCAAAGTAATCACAGCGCTTTGACTTTAAGAGACAGTTATTTTTGGGCAACTCTTATGGTTGTTCTGGCTATTATCACTGCTTTTATCGGTTTTCGTTGGTGGTTGCAGCGTAAAATTGAAATGGAGATGAAGCGTCTTATTGACTATAGCGATCAAGTGGTTGAATTAAGGCAAGGCGTTCGATTTACCGGGTTAGATATTCTTGAGTTTGATCATTTAGGGCGCGCTTTAGAAATGACGTTCGCACAATTGGTCGAACAAGAAAAGCAATTTGAGGATTTATTTAATTTTTCTTTATCACCCACCTTACTGTGGACTGCTCAGGGTGGTTTGATTCGCATGAATCCTAGTGCGGAAACGTATTTTTTAGCTGCTCATAGCCAAGAGCAGTCATTGCTTTCCGATTTAAAACCACAATTAATCATCGCGGTTCAACAGGCAGCGATTGGTAACCGAGTGGACGATTTTAGAACAGAGTTTGCAGGTCAAACCATATTATGGAGTTTGTCACCTATCACTATCGAGCAGCGAATTGTTTCAGTGATTACGCAGGGAAAAGATATTACTTCGTTAGTTGAGGCTGAAAAGCAGAGTGACCTGGCTCGTCAACATGCCGAGCAAGCGGCTCAATTGCGCGGCGACTTTTTGGCTAAAATGAGCCATGAATTACGTACACCGTTAAACGGGATTTTAGGCGCTTCACAGCTGCTTCAGCAAACCACATTGCAGCAAGAACAAAAAGAACTGGTGCATGTCTTGTCGAGCGGTGGTGAACATTTATTAGCAGTTCTGAATGATATTCTCGATTTTTCAAAAATTGAGCAAGGTAAGTTTCAATTTCAAAAACGGCCATTTTTACTGGCTGATATGGTGTCTGCGATTCACGGTATTTATCACCCATTGTGCCGTGAAAAAGGAATTGAGCTCATTGTTATCTGTGATGTTGAGCAAGACCTATTTATTAATAGCGATCAGACGCGCTTAAATCAAATTTTATTTAATTTACTCAATAACGCCGTTAAATTTACAGCGCAAGGCCGTATTCAATTAGAGTTGGTGATTCGTGATCCTGATTCGAACCATAGTGAACTGGCTGTAACGTTACAAGATACAGGGATAGGTATTGCTTCTGAAGATCTTGAGCGAATCTTTGAGCCTTTTACTCAGGTTGAATCAACAACCACTCGCCAGTATGGCGGCAGTGGGTTGGGACTATCGATTGTAAAAAGCTTAGTTGATTTACTCGATGGTAAGATCTCGGTCAGATCTTCTTTAGGGCAAGGCACTTGCTTTCATTTGTGTTTTCCGATTGAACTACAAAAAGACACTTTACAGCAATCACCCACTCAGCTTAGCCCTGACCGTTATGACTTATTCAAACGCTCTATAAAAGCGCTGATAGTGGAAGATAACCATACCAATGCTTTTATACTGCAAGCTTTTTGTAAAAAGTACCAGATAGAGGTTGATTGGGTAACGGATGGTTTACAGGCGATTGAATCGGTGAAAGAGCACCATTACGATATGATTCTAATGGATAATCAACTGCCTTATTTAGGGGGCGTTGATGCTACTCGTATTATTCGTCAAGAAATGCAGTGTGTTGTGCCCATTTTTGCGTGTACTGCGGATGGTCTAGAAGAAACTCAACAGGCGTTTATCGAAGCGGGTGCTAACTATGTGCTGATAAAACCACTTAAACAAGAGACGTTTTATCAAGCACTGTGCTTTTTGGCTCAACAAATAGATTAGCAAAGGTTTTGAGCAGCTGAAGCTGTGACGGTATTGGCTGACGCGACACAAAGGTTTTAAGACGCGTCAAACCGTAGGCATAAGCTATAAAGCTATTATTGGGTTAGAAGTGGAATCGAACACCCATACCTATTTGTGGACTCCATATCCCGGCATTGCGCAGTTCAGCGGTAAGTGCCATTTGCTGGGTTGAATGGAAACGCACGCCCGCAATAAAAACAGAGCGGTCTTCATTGCGGCCAATACGAAGATGACCTTCCATATTTTCTGTTAACCAAACACGAGTCCCGATATTGAGCTCAACAAGAGTATCATTCTTATTGCCTTCTGAGCGGCTACTTCTGACGCTATGAACCAGCATTTGTCCATAAATATCCGCGAAAGGATTTAATGGGCCATTAAATCCCATACCCACCGCCGCGTCCCAATCCCCTTCAAAGCGAGAATCCACACGACCGACGAGGTGAGAGTTTTCGGTAAAATAGGTGTTAAATTCGCCGCCAAAAGACTCTGGGCTCAATGCGGTGCGCAATTCAAAAAAATTATAATTAAAATTATTTGCCAA
>SLFB01000095.1 GCA_007124475.1 Vibrio sp.
GTTAACGCACTGCCAATCAACAAGTAAAGTCATATTAAGCCCAACCCTTTATAGGGTTGGGCTTTTGTATCTCTATTTGAGGAAGCTCAAAGCATTAACTTTACCTCTATTTGCCCCATCAAAGACCAGACGCTAACTCTGCTGCCTGCTAAAATCTCAGCAATCTATTTAACGATCGACATGAGAAACCACGATGAGTTACGAACTTGAAGTCTGTATTGATAATGTTGAGTCGCTATCATTAGCAATCGAAGGGGGAGCGACTCGTATCGAACTCTGTTCATCCCTCGCTTTAGGAGGTCTGACACCGAGTTTGGGCATGATGAAATACAGCGGCCAAATATCGACGGTTCCTATTTATGCCATGATACGGCCACGGCAAGGTGATTTTCTGTACCAAGCGCAAGAGATTGCCGTCATGTTAGATGACATTGATGCAGCTGCTGAGGCGAACTTACAAGGGGTCGTATTGGGCACATTAACCGCTGAAGGCGATATTGATTCGCTATCGATGGAAAAATTAGTTAACCGCGCACAGCAACACGGGTTAGGGGTTACGTTTCATCGTGCTATTGATCAATGCCGAGATTTCCGTCAGGCCATAGCCCAGTTGATTGACTTAGGCTGTGAGCGGATACTTACTTCTGGCCAAGCTCAATGCGCTGAGCAAGGTATCGAAGTGCTTAGCGAGATGGTAAGTTTGGCTAAAGGCAAAATCTGTATTATGGCTGGCGCTGGCTTAAATGCCGATAATGTCGCCACTATTATTCAGCGTACGGGTGTACAAGAGGTGCATTTATCCGGTAAAACCAGCAGACCAAGTTTAATGCAACTCACCGCAAGGGAAGCTAAAATGGGGGCCAGCCATTTAGATGATTTTGTTATCCCCATCACCAGCTCGGCAGCCATTGCCAAAGTGGCTAAACAGCTGCGCCTGATATAAAACTCAGTTGGAAGCGTCAATAGTTCCTATTACATCATCAATTGATTGCTTGCCTAAATGACGAACATCTTTACCTTTCACGAAGTAAATAATGTATTCACAAATATTTTGGCAGCGATCACCAACTCGTTCGATGGCGCGAGCAGACCACATCACTTGTAAAATATGAGGGATATTCTTTGGGTCTTCCATCATATAAGTCATTAACTGACGGATGACGGCTTCATATTCTTGATCTAATTTATCATCTTGCTTATGTAAGGCCGCTGCCGCTTCAACATCCATTCTGGCAAAGGCATCCAGTACCTGATGTAACATTGCAATGGCTTGGCGGCACAAAGGCTCTAATGACACTTGGAAACGGCGTTCTTTGCCCGATGGGCTTTCAATGGCGACGTAAGCCATTTTTGTTGCCACATCACCAATTCGTTCTAAATCAGTAATGGTTTTAATGATCGCCATAATTAAACGTAAATCTTTGGCGGTCGGTTGCCGTTTCGCGATGATCCGCGTGCAAGCCTCATCAATCGACAATTCCATATCGTTGACTTTATGATCGTCTTGTACCACTTTACGAGCCAGTTCAATATCTTCTTTATGCAGTGCTTGCATTGCTAAGGAGAGCTGTTGCTCAACTAACCCCCCCATGGTTAGTACATGGGTTCGGATAGACTCAAGCTCTACATTAAACTGCCCTGAAATATGTCTTCCTAACTGTACCATCTCACTCTGCCTTATCTGTTATCCGTAGCGACCGGTAATATAATCTTCCGTCTGCTTTTGTTGTGGAGACGTAAAAATCGAGTCTGTATCTGAATACTCGATGAGTTTTCCCATATGAATAAAAGCGGTATGATCACTCACTCTAGCCGCTTGCTGCATATTATGGGTAACAATCACCACGGTATAGTGTTGTTTTAATTCATGGATCAGCTCTTCAATCGTTAAGGTTGAAATAGGATCCAATGCGGATGTCGGTTCATCCAGTAGCAAGACTTCAGGTTCAATGGCAATCGCGCGCGCAATAACCAAGCGTTGCTGCTGACCACCAGATAAACCAAAAGCATTCTCATGTAACCGATCTTTGACCTCATCCCACAGGGCTGCCGCTCTTAACGAATGCTCCGCGGCATCGTCTAATGTTCGGCTATTTTTAATCCCTTGTAAGCGTAATCCATATACTACATTTTCGTAAATAGATTTAGGAAAAGGATTTGGACGTTGAAACACCATGCCAACTCGACGGCGCAACGTTGGCACATCCACATCTGAGTCGTAAACATTTTTACCATATAAACGAATCGCCCCTTCAATGCGGCAGCCATCCACTAAATCATTCATCCGATTTATGCAGCGCAATAACGTCGATTTTCCACAACCAGAAGGGCCGATAAAGGCGGTTACTTGTCCTTTAGGAATCCGCATGGAAATATCCATTAACGCTTTGGTCTGCTGATAATATAAATTCACGCTTTCAATTGAGATCGCTGTTTGTTGATCCGTTAACCGATTAACATCGAGCGGCGGCTGATATCCCAATGTCTGCTCCACTGAAAACTTCATTAATCTTGTCCTAAAGTCCGATATTTCTCACGTAAGTTGTTGCGAATATAAATCGCGGTGAGATTCAAAGTGATAACCACCGCCACTAATAAAAATGCCGTTGCATAAACCAGCGGACGCGCGGCTTCTATATTGGTGGTTTGAAAGCCGACATCATAAATATGAAAACCTAAGTGCATAAACTTACGCTCTAAATGCACATAAGGGAATTGACCATCAACAGGTAAACTCGAGGCCAACTTAACCGCTCCAACGAGCATTAATGGCGCCACTTCCCCCGCGGCGCGTGCGATCGCTAATATAAGCCCAGTAATGATGGCTGGGCTTGCCATCGGTAATACAATGCGCCAAATGGTTTCAAACTGAGTCGCCCCTAATGCCAATGAGCCATAACGTACCGAGGGAGGGATGCGAGTTAACCCCTCTTCGGTGCTAACAATCACTACAGGTAAGGTTAACAAAGCTAAGGTCAATGCTGCCCACAGTAATCCCGGTGTGCCAAAGGTTGGCGCTGGTAAACGTTCAGCGTAAAAAAGATTATCAATATTTGCGCCTATGGTATAGACAAAGAAACCTAAACCAAAAACGCCATAAACAATCGATGGCACCCCAGCTAAATTAATCACTGCGACACGAATTAAACGGGTAAAAGTGGTGTCTTTAGCGTATTCATGTAAATAAACCGCTGCCATCACCCCGAGCGGCATGACCATCACTGACATCAACAGAACTAATAATACCGTACCAAAAATAGCGGGAAAGACCCCACCTTCAGAGTTAGAATCTCGCGGTGAATCTGACAAGAATAACCACAGATGCTGAGTCCAATGCCTAATTTTATCAGCCCAACTCATTTCATTCGGGTACCAATAATTGAGGATATGACCAATGGCAATAGCATGTGTTGCTCCGGTCATATCTTTGACCAGCAACGCTTGTGCTTCTAATTGACCGTTAAGCTGGACAAGGTGATGCTCTGCTAGCGCTAATTCTTTGATTAATAGCTGCTCTTGCTCGGCAAATGATAACCCAGAAGCTAAATGTCTATCGATGGACTGATGACGACCAGCCGCCTGGCGCAAGATAGCTAATTCATTGGCCAATTGCCTTATCTTCGGCCGTGCTGACTGCTCAATCTCGAGCCTAATTTGCTGCGCCTGAGCATAGGCTTGCTCTAACCATTGCGAGGTGGTCAATAATGATGGAGCATCTGCAATTGAAGATTTAAATCCAATCGGTTTACCATAAAATTGACCATCTTGTGTACGCTGTAAAACCACCCAACCATGAGCCAAACTAGGCGGTGAAAGATGAAGGTTTAAAATAGAAACAAAATCTGCTGGAAAAATATCACGATTGGCAATTTTCACGGTTAATCGTTGCACTTGACCTTGTTCTAGCACGGCCTGCGGCAGATCAACGCCGATGTCTTGCAAATACTGAACATTAACCGTTTCTCGATCATACAATTGCCCAACCATTAGCTCGCCGTCTTGTGTTTGCCATTGATACAATGGCGCTGGCCAAAAGTAAGTCAAACCTTGCCAGCCAATGAGCAATAATAAACCTAACACAGAAATAAGACTGATACTGACAGCACTGGCCGTAAGCCAAACCCAAGGAGAGCCAAATTGAGCATCACGCGTTAATTTCATTCCCTCTCCCATTACAATAAACGGTATTTGGCACGTAACCGCTGACGTACCCACTCAGCAAATGAGTTAACAATAAAAGTAAAAATAAACAGCAGTAAAGCCGCCAAAAATAGCACTCGATAGTGACTACTACCAACACTGGATTCGGGAAGCTCAATGGCAATATTGGCTGAGATAGTACGCATGCCTTGTAGAATATTCCAATCCATAACGGGCGTATTACCTGTCGCCATTAATACAATCATAGTTTCACCAACCGCTCGCCCTAAGCCCATCATAATGGCGGAGAAAATGCCGGGACTTGCCGTTAATAACACCACCCGAGTGAGCGTCTGCCATCCGGTGGCTCCCAAGGCTAACGAACCGTCCGATAAGTGTTTAGGTACCGAAAAAATAGCATCTTCAGCGATGGTAAAAATCGTCGGGATAACCGCAAACCCCATAGCAATGCCAACAACGAGGGCGTTGCGTTGATCAAAACCGATTCCTCGTTGATCCAAAAACAATAAAATATCACCGGCAAAGAACGCTGATTCAAGACGATCACTGGCTGAAATAAGTAAGCCACTGACCACCATAAGTAGCGGGATTAAAATCAGTGCGTGCCAGCCCAACAAATCACGGCCGTGATAACGTTTTGAACACCAAGACCAAACCACACCAACCAATAAAGTCGCAATGGGCAAGCCAATCAATAACAAGATGACTGCGGTTAAATGCTGCTCAACAATCGGTGCTAACCATAGGCCGGCTAAAAAACCAATAATGACCGTTGGAAGAGCTTCCATGAGTTCAATGGTCGGCTTAACCACTCGACGCATGGCAGGCTTCATAAAATAAGCCGTATAAATTGCCGCCAATACAGCAATCGGCACCGCAAATAGCATGGCATAAAAAGCCGTTTTCAAGGTACCAAATGCAATCGGCACAATACTTAGCTTAGCTTCAAATTGCTCATTCCCCGCGGTTGACTGCCAGACAAACTGGGGCTCAGGGTACCCCTCATACCACACTTTGCGCCATAATGAAGAAAACGAGATTTCAGGATGCGGATTATTAAGCTCAATCACCCGTAATTGGTTATTGTCCCAACTGATAATAAAGCGCTCATTATGAGAGATGGCCGCAATAGATGGCGCGCGTGTAAAAACCCGTTCAAATAACACCAGTTTTTCACTCGTCGTATAATGGCTTTGCAGCGTACCGTTAGGATAAAAGGTATAAAAGCCCTTACGTTGAGGGTCGGTTAGTAGTAATTCAATCGATGACGCTAACTGAAATTTACGTATTGGCTGCAACTGACGTTGACCGTTATTTAATACATCAAACCATTGCTCTACTAGGCCATTATGATGAGTGATGATGAGTGAATAGGCTCCGGCTAACAAGCTTATGTTGCTCACCGAGCGTTGTTTATCACCATGGCTTAGATCCAGCTGCTCACGTTGTTGATAACCTCGCTCATTGGCTACAATGATACTTAATATAGAGCCTTGTCGTAGATAAATCGTTTTGCCATCCGGCGTAATAAGCGCTTGATCGACATTAGGATACCGCTCAGGAAGTATGATTTGTTCCACCTGTGTTGGCTGCGCCTTGACCACACGGCTAATTACCACTCGCTGATCGGCGAGGGCGCTAACCATATACACGGCCTGCTCCGTGACTGCAAAAGCAAACTGGTCAATGATGGTCGAGCGTGGCGCGGCTAAAATGCCATCCACAACCGGCCAGGTATCTAATGATGGTAGAAAAGCTCGCTGACGCTGGGCAACCGAATAGTTAAATTGCGGGCGATAAAAATGCGCTCGTTGCTGCTGGTCAATGGCAGCATACCAGCCATCAGCCACCCCGCTGTTAATGATCTTCGTTGGCGCAAAAGGTAACTCCTGCTGCCAAACTGGGGCTGCATTTAACGGGTTCAGTGACCAAAATGAGGCTTGACCATCAATATCCACCACAAAAGCGTATTGACCATGATCATCAACGGCTAATAGCTGTGGTGCTTGAGCTGAAATGGTACGCTGAGCAAAATTGGCATTTAATTTCGCATCAGCAAACAGAGGTAAGGTGATTAGCGCCAAGTAGATAAAAATCAAGATCAGTGCCGCTAATACGCCAACGCCCACCCCCGTGACCGCAAAGCGAATAAGGCGATCTTTTAAACGTCGCTTATGATCTCGCCGCTGTAATGAAAAATCGCTATGAGCCATAAAGTTGTGTCTTATCCTTTTGTGGTTATAAATCATCCATCATAGTGGGCGGTATCCCCTAAAAAAACCACTTGCCGTCATAGGTCGGTGCTAAGTGAGTAATCCGTTTGCCTGGGACAGGTTGGAGCGGCCGTAAGCTCTCGCCTGGCTAAAAGGTCAAACTTAATACGTGCTATGTTAAACCGTTATATTTGTTGCTAAATGCGATGTTAAACCGTTATCTTTGTTGCTAAAGATGCGAGAGGTTTCATAGTTTATCACGCTTCCCTCTATACTATTTCAGATAAATGACGTTTATATTACAGCGCAACTAAGCAACTGAAAACAAAACAACTTAAGACATTTTTATTCGGTAATAAAACGGTCATCTAATCCTAGTATACCCAAACTACTTGTTGGAGTAGCTGGTGGGCGGTAAGTGAAAAATCATCAGTTTCCGATACGCGGCCAACGGACAAGCCGCAACAGCATAAACATCTCGTTTACGTTATTGATAAACAGGGAGTTAATCAGAATTCATGAGCACAGAAAAGTTATACATTGATAAGGAGTTAAGTTGGCTCTCATTCAATGAACGCGTTTTACAAGAAGCGGCGGATAAAACCGTCCCCCTGATTGAACGAATCCGTTTTTTAGGGATCTTCTCTA
>SLFB01000051.1 GCA_007124475.1 Vibrio sp.
GATATTGAATGGATTGCTGTAGAAATTCAGCCGCAGCAACACTATAGAAATTACGCACCCCAAGTAGACTTTGCATTCTAGTTAAGCCCTGCTCGGTCTGCCCAGCTTGCAATTCACTCCGCGCTAACCAGTATTGCCAGCGAATAGACGCTCTCTCTTCTTCAGGTAACTGATGAACCCAACGGTTAATGCCTTGCCAATCCATATTGCGTAAGGCTAAGCGGAGGCGAGTTTCAATTAAGTGAGTATTATCACTAGTGGCAATAATAGAATCGCGCCACTCTTGTAGCTCGGGGGAATCAACGCTCATCATTCGCAGCGCAATGTACTCACCTGTGCGCATTCTGAGCGACGGCGACCAATCCCATTGCTTATCGAGAACAGACCAAATGGCCTGTGCTTGCAATGCGTCAGCGCGAGCGATTTTCTCTAACGCTAACTCCACTTGACGATACAAAAAGACCTGACTACGATTTTGCTCAATAAAGCTTGTTAATCTCTCCGGTCTATCATACAACGCTAACATACGTGTTGCCGTCACATGAGATGGTTTACCTTGTAATAAACTCGCCAAGTAACGCATTAAAGAGCGGTTACGACTTTCAAAGGCTAATAACATACGCTGCAATATCAGCTCTTCTGTCATCCCCCCTTGCTGACGCCACACCTGAAATAAAGGGTCACAAGCCGATGAAACACTAGTGCCACTTTGCCAAAGTAATTTAGCCCCCTCAAAGGCTTCTTGATAGCGACCCGTTTTCAGTTTAGCGTGATAAAAATGGCAACGGTAGGTTTCTCCATTTGGCTCACTGGGAGAAAACTGTAACATTTCAGACCATTTACCTTGCCGTGCTAACGCATCAAAGTACGGCGCACTAATCCGATTAGCAAAAGGAAACTCTCGATGGCTATTAATAAAATTACGCACGACGATGGGCGGCTTATTGCCAAGATCAATCAAAAAACTGCGATAATCTAAATAAGGGGTCAATGGATAATTTGCAATTTGACTGCGCACTTGTTTAAAGCGCTTAACATCTCGATTATCTAACCAGCGCTGAGCTTGCTCATAAATCTCTCGCTGGGCCTCTAAATCTAACGCTTTCGCCATAACTGGCAGCGTAATCGTTGACAATATGATACCGCACAATAATGTTGAAACTGTCCATTTAGCTTGTTGTTTCATCCCAAAACACTCCTTAATTGCGGCTACTCATCAATGCACTAACACTCATAATCTATTACGCAACTGCTGCGATTAAAAGTAAAGCGATTAAATGTAAACATACCGAGATATCCTAACCACTTAACGTTACCACTCACATTTCAAGCAACGTATGCCTAAAACCTGCAAAAAGTGGGACGAGATGTAACAAAAACAGCGGCTTTGATATAGAATGATAGCTTTGTTCTGTTTCAAAATTAGGAATGATCGGCAATGGCTGAATACGTATATACTATGTCTCGGGTGAGCAAAGTAGTGCCACCTAAGCGTCAAATTCTGAAAGATATTTCGTTGAGCTTCTTCCCTGGCGCTAAAATCGGTGTACTTGGCCTTAATGGTTCAGGTAAATCAACTTTGTTGCGGATTATGGCTGGGATTGATAAAGACTTTGATGGTGAAGCTCGTCCACAACCAGGTTTAAACGTCGGATACCTACCACAGGAGCCGGTATTAGATGAGTCAAAAACCGTACGAGAAGTGGTAGAAGAAGCAGTTTCTGACGTTGCTCATGCCTTAAAGCGTCTGGATCACGTTTATGCCGCTTATGCAGAGCCCGATGCCGATTTTGATGCACTTGCCAAGGAGCAAGGTGAATTGGAAGCCTTGATTCAAGCAAAAGATGGCCATAACCTAGAGGCTGCTCTTGAGCGCGCGGCAGATGCTTTACGGTTACCAGAATGGGATGCAAAAATCGCGACTTTATCTGGTGGTGAGCGTCGCCGAGTGGCAATTTGTCGCTTATTGCTAGAAAAACCGGATATGTTACTGCTTGATGAGCCAACTAACCACTTAGATGCCGAATCAGTAGCTTGGCTTGAGCACTTCCTAGTCGATTACAGTGGTACTGTGGTCGCTATTACCCACGACCGCTACTTCCTTGATAATGCGGCAGGCTGGATTTTAGAACTGGACCGTGGTGAAGGTATTCCATGGCAAGGTAACTATACCTCTTGGTTAGAACAAAAAGATGAGCGACTAAAGCAAGAGAAAGCTAGCGAAAGTGCGCGTTAAAAAACCATTGAAAAAGAATTAGAATGGGTTCGCCAAAATCCAAAAGGTCGCCAAGCTAAGTCCAAAGCGCGGATGGCTCGTTTTGAAGAAATGACCACAGGTCAATACCAAAAACGTAATGAAACCAATGAATTGTTCATTCCGCCAGGTGATCGTCTTGGTGATAAAGTGCTTGAAGTAAACAACTTAACTAAATCGTTTGGCGATCGAGTACTGATTGATAATCTATCATTCAGCATGCCTAAAGGTGCTATCGTCGGTATTGTTGGTGCTAACGGCGCGGGTAAATCGACCCTATTTAAAATGCTTAGTGGTGCTGAACAACCTGACTCAGGAACCATAGAGCTAGGTGAAACCGTTAAACTAGCGTCAGTAGATCAGTTCCGCGATAGTATGGATGACAAAAAAACGGTCTTCCAAGAGATTTCTGAAGGCGCTGATATTATCAAGATCAATAACTTTGAAATTCCAGCGCGCGCTTATTGCTCTCGCTTTAACTTTAAAGGTAATGATCAGCAAAAAATCATTGGCGAATTATCAGGTGGTGAGCGTAACCGTGTTCACTTAGCTAAGTTACTTAAAGCTGGCGGTAACGTACTACTGCTTGATGAACCGACGAACGATTTAGATGTTGAAACCTTACGTGCACTCGAAGAAGCACTACTAGAGTTCCCCGGTTGTGCCATGGTCATCTCCCACGACCGCTGGTTCCTAGACCGTATTGCAACCCATATTCTTGATTATCGTGATGAGGGGCAAGTGAATTTCTATGAAGGTAACTATACCGAATACATGGAATGGCTAAAACGCACTCTAGGGCCACAAGCCGCTGAACCACATCGCATTAAATATAAGCGGATCAGTAAGTAACATCATATCGCCAAACAACTTGAAGTAAAAAGCGATACAAAACTTATAAAGCTACCTTACGGTAGCTTTTTTTATGAACAGAAAAAGTCGATTTCGTGCACTAAATTTGATTTATGCCGGATTAGCTCTGCTATGCTTAATCAGTACTCACTAGACTGTTGTAGGACTTATGCGCGAACGTCGACAATTTTCACGAATACTGTATCAAGCACCAGCAACCCTGTACCAAGGAAAGCTCGAACTGGCGACTTGTATCCACGATTTATCTTTACGAGGCTTACTACTTTGGTCAGAAGAAGCCCCCCAATTAGCAGCCGCTCAACCGGTTGAAATCGCATTTACACTGCCAGACAGTGATATTACCATTCGCTTAACTGGTGAATTAGTCAAACAAAACGAGCGTATTTTGCATATCAAAATGCTCTATATTGACTTAGACAGTATTGCTCATTTAAAGCGCTTGGTAGAACTTAATATTGGTGATGATCAAATGTTACATCGCGATCTAGAACATTTAATCACCAGCACCCCGTAAATTCTCAACGCTGCCATGCATCACTCGCGTGTTTAAGTAAGTGTTGACTCTCTTGCATAAACTGCTGAGAGTAATCACCAAACCAATCGCTGACTTGATTAAACTGATTCACAAACTGTGTCTTATCGCCCTGTTTCAGCATATCCACCCCTTGGGCCACTTGCTGCTGAAAACGACTAATCATGTCAAGGTTTTCTGGTGACGATAAAATAATATCTGCATATAAATTAGGATCTTGAGCAAACAAACGCCCTACCATAGCCAGTTCGAGACGGTAAATAGGTGAGCTCAATGTTAACAATTGCCCCAGATCTGGATCCACCTCGCTTAAATGCCAACCATACACAAAAGAAGTGAAATGACGTAGAGCTTGAATAAGGGTCATCCCCTGATCGTGCCGCTTCGCATCAATAGCACACAAACTCGCGCCCCAAATAGCAAATTGATCTAAAAGCCATTGGTATTGCTCAATCTCTCGACCATGACAATGGACAATAACTTGCTTAGCAAAACTAGGAACATCTGGGCCAAACATGGGATGAAGTCCAACCACGGGGCCGGAGTGCACCTCAAGCATCGCGGCTAATGGCTGTGATTTAATCGATGTGAGATCGCATAAAATACAATCATCAGGTAGCTGTGGTAACTTTTTAATCACCTCAACCGTTTGCTCGATAGGTACCGTTACCACCACTAAACCAGCATCATGTAACATTTGCTGCGCATTTGGCCAATCTTGACTGCCAAGAATCTTGACTTGATAACCGGATAATTCGAACATTCTTGCAAATAAGCGTCCCAACTGACCATAGCCACCGATGATCACCACGGAACGTAAATCGGGTTTTAAACATTTAAAACCAGAATCCTTTTCACTGGCATAAGATTCACGCATGGTACGTCGCAATATATCTTCAATTAATTGGGCAGGGACACCTTGGCTTTGTGCTTCAGCACGACGCGAGGCTAGCATACTGGCCTCTCTCTCAGGCACATAAATGGGCAAACCGTATCGACTTTTTACTTCTCCCACTTGCTCAACTAATGTTAAACGATGAGCCAATAAAGCGATCATCTGCTTATCAAGTTCATCGATTTGCTCACGCAATGTATTTAATTCTTCAGCCATGATTGATCCTTACTTTTGCTGGCAGCGATCCGTTAAAAAAGGCACCAGAGCTTGATGGGTATGACGTAATAACTGCTCTGTGGTTTGCCAATCAATACATGCATCTGTAATTGAGACACCATAGGCCATTTGCTCTTTTGCTAAATCTGCCGATTGATTACCTTCATTTAAATGGCTTTCAATCATTAAACCAATAATAGAACGGTTACCCTCACGGATTTGATGGATAACATCTTCGGCAACCAATGGCTGACGTCGGTAATCTTTACGTGAGTTAGCATGACTGCAGTCAACCATAAGCGCGGCATCTAACCCAACGCTGGCAAGTTGCTGCTCACATTCTGCAACCGACACAGAATCGTAGTTGGTTTGCTTACCACCACGTAAAATCACATGCCCATTTATATTACCTTGCGTGGTTAATAATGCCACTTGCCCATGGTGATTGATCCCCATAAAACGGTGACTGGATGAAGCAGCTTGCATCGCATTGATGGCTGTCGATAAGCTACCATCGGTGCCATTCTTAAAACCGATTGGCATTGATAGACCACTGGCCATTTCACGGTGTGTCTGTGATTCAGTGGTACGCGCCCCAATCGCTGCCCAGCTAAAAGTATCGGCCAGATATTGAGGACTGATAGGGTCAAGGGCTTCAGTAGCAAGCGGTATACCCATTTCCGCTAAATCAACCAACAGCTGACGTCCCATATGTAAGCCGTGTTCTATATCAAATGAACCATCCAGATGTGGGTCATTGATCAGCCCTTTCCAACCAACCGTGGTACGTGGTTTTTCAAAATAGACACGCATAACGATGTACAGTTGATCACTCAACTCAGCTGCCAAAGCCTGCAAGCGTTTAGCGTACGCTTTTGCTGCTTCAATATCATGAATAGAACAAGGGCCACAAACGATTAATAAACGATGATCTCGTTTATGTATGATATCTGCAATCGTTTGCCTAGCTTGGCGAATGGATAACCGTGCTTTATCACTCAAAGGCAATTTTGCTTTTAGCGCATCTGGAGTAATCAGCACTTGTTCATCAACAATATTAATATTACTTAAATCACTTTTTTTCATCGCCACACCCGTAAAGATAAGATTACAATACACCCAAACAACTTGGAGTTGCAGATAGGCGGCAAGTGAGTGAGTCCCCATGAGCATAGGTAAACTATGTGATTGGGGTGAACGAACTTAGCCAACACCGCTGCAGCTTCAAGTAGGAAGGGTATAAGATAAAAACACTGACCAAAAACTAATAAAACACAAAATAACAGGCTTAAAAAACATTGCAAGTGTAAATTAATAAAAACAATTGATGTAAAAATAAAATTACACCAAGCACCCCAACCTAACTGGGAGCTAATTTAATCATAGCCGTATTTTATTTATCTTAACTTGCTTAAAATAGCCGCCTTGGCTTTATCTGACTCAACTTAGGTCTACATGGAACTTATCCTCTCGCTACTGCAGCAAATGTGTGTGTATTTAGTGTTGGCTTATATGCTAAGTAAAACCCCACTTTGCTTACCTTTACTCACTATCTCTAGCCATTTCAGCCATAAACTCACCGTTTATGTCGTATTTTCACTGTTTTGTATTTTAGGTACTTATTTTGGTCTGCATATTGATGACGCGATTGCCAATACACGAGCTATTGGCGCTGTCATGGGCGGCTTGTTTGGTGGGCCTTTGGTTGGCTTTGCAGTTGGTTTGACCGGTGGCCTGCACCGCTATTCTTTGGGCGGCTTTACCGATCTTGCTTGCGCTGTATCCACCACGGCTGAAGGATTAATTGGCGGCCTATTTCATGCCTATTTACTCAAACAAGGTAAAAGGCATCTACTGTTTAGCCCAAGCATTGTCTTTATCATTACTTTAATGGCAGAAATCGTTCAAATGTTGTTGATCTTGCTAATTGCTAAACCTTTTAGTGAGGCTTATCACTTAGTGTCGGCGATTGCCGCTCCTATGATTATCGCTAACTCTGTAGGCGCGGCTTTATTTATGAGTATTTTACAAGACAGAAAAACCATTTTTGATGAATACTCAGCGACCTTTTCCCGTCGAGCATTAAATATTGCTGAACGATCTGTTGGCATATTAGCCTCGGGGTTCACTGATGAAAATGCGCATAAAATTGCCCAAATTGTCTATGAGCAAACTAATGTAGGAGCGGTTTCTATTACCGATCGTGAGAAAATTCTCGCTTTTGTCGGTATCGGGGATGATCATCATCTTCCTAATACCGCCATTTCGTCTCCCAGCACCTTAGATGCCATCGCACGTAATGCGATCATTTATCTCGATGGAAAAGAGCACCCTTATCAGTGTTCGTTATCAGCAAGTTGTAAATTGGGCTCAGCGTTAATTATTCCACTGCGTGCTGGAGATAGAGTTATAGGAACTATCAAATTATACGAGCCAAAGCGTAAATTATTTTCCACCATCAATGTCTCCATGGGTCAAGGTATTGCCCAGTTACTCTCAAGTCAAATTCTGTACGGTGAATATCAAGCTAAACAAATCCTCCTTTCACGAGCAGAAATCAAATTACTGCAAGCGCAAATTAACCCACATTTTCTCTTCAATGCACTGAATACGATTAGTGCGGTGATCCGTAGAGATCCAGCTAAAGCTCGCCAACTCATTCAACATCTTTCCCAGTTTTTCCGCAGTAACCTAAAACAAAATGTCGAAACGGTGACCCTGCAAGAGGAGCTTGCTCATGTTAATGCTTACTTAACCATTGAAAAAGCTCGTTTTAGTGATCGGTTAGAAATTGACATTGATATTAACGAGTCATTATTACCCCGTAGACTCCCTAGCTTTACGTTACAACCGTTAGTGGAAAATGCTATAAAACATGGCATATCGAACCTGCTTGAGGGAGGAAGAATACGTATTTACTCTCAAGCCGAGCCTAGTGGACAAAGGATAGTTGTTGAGGATAATGCGGGCAGTTATCAAGCACCACAACACGATCATGATGGTTTAGGTATGCAGATAGTCAATAAACGTTTAATTCATAAATTTGGTACCGCGGCAAGCCTGAGCATTGAGGTCACAGCCCATCGTTTAACCCGAATGAGCTTTATCATTCCACATCAAACTAAGGTAGCTTAATCATGCTTAAAGAATTATCAGCATTAGTCATTGATGATGAATGTTTGGCGCGAGAGGAGTTGATTGAGCTGTTAAATGAAAACGGCCAGCTGCAAGTAATTGGTCAAGCTAACAATGCTATTGAAGGGCTAAAAAAAATCAATCAACTTAAGCCAGATGTGGTGTTTCTCGATATTCAAATGCCACAAATTACTGGTATTGATCTCTTAGCGATGCTGGATCCTGAACATATGCCCAAAGTGGTATTTGTTACTGCTTACGATCAATACGCGCTACAAGCATTTGAAGATAATGCCTTTGATTATTTGCTGAAACCGGTCGACCCCATACGCCTTGATAAAACGATTCAACGTTTACAACGCAGTTTATCAGCTGCACCTGATTATTCCGCCCTTACTCCGACTCAATTAGATCAAGTACCTTGTATTGGTCTTAACCGCATCATGATCATTGCCACTCACGAAATAGAATTTGCATTTAGCGATATTGCTGGTGTCCATATTCAAACAGTAGATCAAAGAGCCAGTTGCCAATTAACCTTAAAAACACTAGAACAAAAAACCCCTCTTTTACGTTGCCATCGGCAATATTTAATTAATCTTAAGGCAATCAAAGAGATCAAATTGTTGGATAATGGATTAGCGGAGATCATTACTCGCTCAGGCAACTTGGTCCCCGTGAGCCGACGTTTTTTAAAAGAGCTGAAAGAAAAATTGGGGTTTTATTAACCCCAGTTGCACAAACAAGCAACAGCCTAGATTACATTGAGTCTTCCACCAGCACGCGCATCGCCGTGGAAGCTCGTTTCCATTCAGCTGTCGATTGTAAATCACGATAGCTAAATTGCTGTTTTTTCATTAATGATAATCCCTGGGGTACTTCACTGATTGGCAGATTATCCAATACCGCTATCGCCGACTCTCGTTGATTACACATCAAAATCATATCGCATCCAGCCGCCATGGATTGTAAAGCTCTCTGCGCTGGCCCTCCCATCACCGCAGCTCCTTCCATACTTAAATCGTCGGAAAATATAACCCCTTGAAAACCCAGTTGATGACGTAAGACTTGCTGTAACCAATAAGGCGATCCGCTCGCTGGCTGAGGATCGTAATGAGGATAAATGACATGAGCAGGCATCATCGCATCGAGTAAACCTTGCTCAATATGAGCCTTAAAAATGGCGATATCATCCACTATCGACTCTCGCTCATCAAATGGCGTTTCAAGATGTGAATCAGCCAGTACCGCCCCATGACCAGGAAAATGTTTGCCTGTTGTGGCCATGCCTACCGACTTCATACCTCGTAGATAAGCTTGACTGTGGATCAAGACACTGTGCACATCATCACCAAATGCACGATTACCAATGGCTCGACATTCAAAACCTTTATCTAAAACTGGAGCAAAGCTTAAATCCACATCATGGGCAATCAGTTCAGCGGCCATTAACCAGCCCCCCATCTGCGCCAACTCTTCACCATTGCGATACTGAGCATAACGTTGAGCTGCAGGGATAAGGCTAAAACCATCACGAAAGCGCTGAACTCTGCCCCCTTCTTGATCGACACCAATTAAGATAGGCCGCTTAGCGGCTTGACGTATAGCCTGATTAAGAGCAATGAGCTGTTTGCTATCGTGATAATTACGTGCAAATAAAATCACACCGCCAACAGTGGGGTGCGCGAGAATGTCGCGATCTTCAGCAGTTAATTCACAACCTGCGACATCAAGCCATAGCGGTCCCATGTTTGATCCTTATTTAAAAATACAAATTCGCCTAACCAATAAAACGTTATTCCGTTGCTTTTTAGATTACAATGGTATCTTGTTATCAAGCACTTAAAAACACCTTTGTCTCAATATCATAGGAGCCTGTTGTGCATCACTCACAATTGTATATTGGCATCATGTCTGGCACTAGTATGGATGGTATCGATAGTGCGTTAGTTTCATTTCGTGGTGATACTCCTACGCTCCTCGCTTGTAATAGCTTATCCATGCCGATAACCATCAAACAAGATTTACTCAATATCTGTTTAGGCCAGCAAACCAGTCTAGAGAAAATCGGTCAATTAGATCATCAGCTAGGTCACCTTTATGCTCAAGCTGTCGAGGAATTATTGGCAAGCAGTGGTTATCAGCCTGATCAAATCACAGCCATCGGCAATCACGGACAAACGGTATTCCATCAGCCCAACGGGGATACACCATTTACGATCCAGCTCGGTGATGCCAATATTATCGCTAGTCGTACCGGAATCACGACCATCGCTGATTTCCGACGTAAAGATATGGCGTTAGGTGGGCAAGGAGCTCCCTTAGTACCAGCATTTCACCGCACCATTTTTAATCCAACCCATGCCAGCATCGTCATCGTTAACATTGGTGGAATGGCGAATATTACCGCATTAACAACCGATGGACAGACGATCGGCTATGATACCGGTCCTGGCAATATGTTAATGGACTATTGGTGCGCGCAACATACAGGCCAAGCCTATGATCAACATGGGCAATGGGCACGACAAGGCAAGGTGCATCCAGCATTACTCGAACGCTTGAAACAAGATAGCTATTTCACACTGCCTGCCCCGAAAAGCACAGGACGAGAAAAGTTTAACCTGACTTGGCTTGAGCCCCATCTAGCGGAATTTACGCTCAGTGTTGAAGATGTCCAGCGCACTTTGTGTGAATTAACGGCACAAACCATCACGGATCAAGTGATTCAATACGCCGAGGGGGATACCCCTCAATTACTGGTCTGCGGCGGCGGAGCGCACAATACCTTGCTGATGGAGTGTTTACAAACTCATCTGCCTCGTTGGCAAGTGGCTACCACACAAATTAAAGGTGTTGATGCTGATTATATGGAGGCGATGGCATTTGCTTGGCTAGCTCAGCGGCGAATGCATGGGCTACCAAGTAACTTACCAGCCGTAACCGGAGCAAAAAAAGCGACATCCCTTGGGGTCATTTATTTACCCTAGTACTACTCACAAATCGGTAAGCTAGGTTAAACCGTTGGGCCATGAGTTGACCTCGAACAAGGGCACGATTTAGCGATTATATTCTCGCCAACCACGTTGCCACTCGATACGAAATTTATGGGACTGTACGGTCCCCTCGCAAACCCCTTCATAATATTGACCACTTAAGCCCATTTGATAGGCAAAATTAGGATTACAATATTCTTGAATCCCTTTGAGATAACCACGCTCATATTCATGTTGCTGGGCACTTCCTAATTGATTTAGCGCCTTATAAGAGCGTTGCCAGTTCCCCGCCACACCATCGTTATAACCAATTTGATACCAATTGCCCTGTGCAGCAAGTTGGTCATCACCAGCCGCACAGCCAAATAGAGCCAATAGCAGCAACACTATTATCCATTGTTTCATGCATCACCTATTGATTGTCATTAACCATCTTAACCTTTTGTTAAAAACCACTCATCCAACTTAAATACCACTTAACTAATTATACGACCACTTACAATAACACACCGTGAAAAGAACGGATTGCCAACTTATTATACGCAAAATTTAACCTCTATCCCCAAACAACTTGGAGTTGCAGCTAGGCAGACCGTAATGTTATCCCTATGAGCATAAACAGGCTATATCTAAACAACTTGGAGTTGCAGGTAAGCGGCAAGTGAGTGACAAATTTGTCTGGAACAAATTTGAACAGCCGTAGGCTGGCCTTTGGTGAGAGCCACGGATGGCTCTCATAATCCCCATGAGCATAGGCAAACTATGTGATTGGGGCGAACGAACGTAGCCAACACCCCTGCAGCTTCAAGTAGGAAGGGTATATGTGATTGGGGGAAACAAACCTATACCGTCATACTTTCAAGTAACAAGGGATCTCTAGCTTGTACCTCAGCTATTCAATGTGTCAATGTGCACTAACTATGACTAGCCTCGGTATATTATAATGATTAAAGGATATAAACGATGTTGTGGTTTCTTACCTGCGTAGCAGCACTCATTGGCGGCTATTTTATCTATGGTTTAGTCGTTGAAAAAATATTTGGCATTAATCAACAGCGCAAAACCCCTGCTTATACTAAAACCGATGGCGTCGATTACGTGCCCATGTCGACCCCCAAAGTCTACTTAGTCCAACTACTTAATATTGCCGGTGTCGGTCCCATTTTTGGCCCCATCATGGGGGCGCTGTATGGCCCAGCAGCCATGTTGTGGATTGTCGTGGGTTGTATTTTTGCTGGCGCTGTCCATGATTATTTTTCAGGTATGCTTTCCATTCGTAATGGCGGTGCATCTGTCCCGACGATTACCGGCCGCTATCTCGGCAATGGCGCTAAACACTTTATGAACATTTTTGCCATTGTTCTATTACTACTGGTTGGTGTGGTATTTGTATCTGCACCAGCGGGCATGATCACCAATCTCATTAACTCACAAACTGAGCTCTCCGTCACGCTCACTAGCATGGTGGTGATTATCTTTGCCTACTACATCATCGCCACCATAGTTCCAGTTGATAAAATTATTGGCCGTTTCTATCCTCTGTTTGGTGCACTACTGATCTTTATGTCGGTCGGTTTAATGACTGCCATTGCTTGGTCTAGTGAACATCAAGTGCTAGGGGGCTTTGCCGTCAGTGATATGTTCACTAACCTTAACCCTAATGATATGCCATTATGGCCAGCGCTGTTTATCACCATCGCTTGTGGCGCTATTTCAGGCTTCCATGCCACGCAATCGCCACTCATGGCTCGTTGTATGGAAAATGAAAAAAATGGTCGCTTTGTTTTCTTTGGCGCGATGATCGGGGAAGGCATTATCGCCCTGATTTGGTGCACCATTGCTTTGTCTTTCTTCGGCTCACTAGAATCACTCTCTGCCGCAGTCGCTAATGGTGGCCCTGGTCATGTTGTTTATAGCGCATCATTTGGTTTACTCGGCGTTTTTGGGGGTATTATTGCTTTCCTCGGTGTGGTTATCTTACCCATTACCTCAGGTGATACAGCATTTCGTTCTAGCCGTTTAATTTTGGCCGAATACTTTAATATCGAGCAAAAGACACTACGTAATCGTCTGATGATGGCCCTGCCACTATTTGTACTCGGTGGCATTTTAACCCAAGTCGATTTTGCCATTATCTGGCGCTATTTTGGCTTTGCCAACCAATTGACCGCTGTGATGATGTTATGGACAGCGTCCGCTTATCTCCTGCGTCATAATAAATTACACTGGATAACTACATTACCGGCGTTATTTATGACCACAGTTTGTATCACTTTCATTCTCAATAATAACGAATTAGGATTTGGCATCGCCATGCAAGCCTCAACCATTATCGGCTTACTCGGCTCATTATTCGCCATGGTCTATGTGATGCGTATCTCTAAAGGTAAAGGTGATATCGACTTGGCCGAACAACAAGAGATTGAGAAAAATACCGTTGAAACGGTGTAAATTCGCGCAGCCATTCCATTGCTAGTATACCGAACAGCTTGGAGCTGTAGCTAAGCGGCCAGTGACCTTATTTCAATGAGCATCGACAAACTATGTGATGAGATGGCATGAACGCCGCTAGCACCTCAGTGACATCAAGTAGCAAAGGAATATCAGGCAATAATAAAAAATAACATACACAAAAGGGGCATTCGCCCCTTTTTTATTGCCAAACTATTGGAAATTACCGCCCAAGCGCTGCCTGAGCATCCACGCCATACAAGGCAGAGCAGGTTTATTGAACCTGCTTGATTTGTAACTCTTTCGGCACTTCAAACACCATGTTTTCTTCTCGCCCAAGCACTTCCTCGATCTCAGTGGCACCGAAAGCTTTGATTTGATCAAGAATTTGATTGACCAAGCTTTCAGGGGCAGAAGCGCCAGCCGTCACACCGACTTGATTAACACCAATGAACCATTCTGGCGAAATATCTTCGATACAATCGACCAAATAACTAGCCGTGCCCAACTTTTCTGCTAATTCTTTCAAACGGGTAGAGTTTGACGAGTTTTTAGAGCCAACCACCACCATCACATCAACCTGATTGGCTAAAATGCGCACGGCATCTTGACGGTTCTGAGTGGCATAACAGATGTCATCTTTGCGCGGCCCTTGAATATCAGGGAAGACTGCACGTAATTTTTCGATCACATCCGCCGTTTCATCAACCGATAAGGTCGTTTGACTGACATAATGCAGATGACTAGGATCGTTAACTTGGCTTCTTAATCCATCAACATCTTCGGGCTTTTCAACTAAATACATACGACCAGTCTGACTCGCATATTGCCCCATCGTCCCTTCAACTTCAGGGTGACCAGCGTGACCAATTAACACCACTTCCATATCACGGCGACTAGCACGGGCCACCTCCATATGAACCTTAGTCACTAACGGGCAAGTGGCATCAAATACGGTTAATGCGCGTGCTTTAGCCTCTTGACGAACAGCTTGAGAAACACCGTGGGCAGAAAAAATAACAATGCTATCATCAGGCACTTCACTAAGCTGCTCGACAAAAACCGCTCCGCGTTGCTTCAACCCTTCTACCACAAAACGGTTGTGTACGACTTCATGGCGAACATAAATCGGCGGCTGATAAATTTCTAACGCACGCTCTACAATGCTGATCGCGCGATCAACGCCAGCGCAAAAACCGCGCGGATTAGCTAACAATATTTTCATTGGGTTGCTCATAGTGTGGTAAATAGGAAACTAGCAAAGAGTAAGTTAATCAACTGCAATAATTTCAACATCAAATATAACATCTTGCCCAGCTAAGGGATGATTAAAATCAACCGTGACCGAATCTCCGGCTATCGCGGTAATAATACCTGGAATTTCCATGCCATCAGGGCCACTAAACGCCATAATGGTTCCCACCTCAACTTCATGCTCACCAACAAATTTGGTGCGATCCATATAATGAATATGATCAGGATTAGGCATACCGAAAGCATCTGCAGCAGCCAGTTCAATCGCTTTCTTTTCTCCTGCCTGCATGCCTAATAAACAATGTTCAAAGTTGTCGCTTAAACTACCATCACCAATGATAAGTTTTGCAGATTTTCCCATATTATGGGTACTGTCAGCTACTGAACCATCTTTCAACTTGATAGTAAAGTGCAGTGTGACAGCAGAACGTTCAGTAATACAGCTCACGTGATTAGGCTTCCTTTTAATGGTCATCACCTCTTAAGGGTGACTGATTATACTTCAGAACCAATATGACCGCTCGATTACCCATCGCTGTGATGCAATAGCAAAAGCGATAATCAGCCCTCATGAGGTTCAAGCTTGAAAAAGTGTCGACACGTTCTAACAAAAAGCGCTGACCGAATCAACGGACAGCGCTTAAGGTTATTCTCTTTTTGCGTGATTAATCTCGCGTAGATTTAGAGCGAAAGCCATCAAGAATCACCAATGCCGCACCGATACAAATAGCACTATCGGCTAAATTAAAGGCTGGCCAGTGATAGGTTCCCCAATAAAAATCCAGATAATCAACCACAAAACCATGCATGATGCGATCATAAACATTACCAACCGCCCCACCAATGATTAATGCATAAGCAATATTATTCCATTTTTCAGTGGCGGGTAAACGGCGCATCCATGACACCAATAATGCCGTTACCGCAAAGGCAATCCCTGTGAACAACCAACGTTGCCACCCGGCTTGCTCGCTGAGGAAACTGAATGCCGCACCATAATTATGAACATAGAGTAAGTTAAAAAATGGCAATACTTCAATCCGATTATGCCACCCATACCCCATGTTATTCATAACAATGGCTTTGATGCTGATATCCGCCAAAAAAATCAGCAGCGCTAGCCACAGCCAGCGCACCCCGGACTGTTTTAAGCTTAATGCCTGTTGAGTCATAGATAACCTAAGTGATTGATTAAAATTACAACGTTAAGCAAATTGACGCTGCTCACCGTCACCATCAATATTAGATACGCAACGACCACAAATAGTTTCATGACCTTTGATCGTGCCTACATCATCAGTGTGATGCCAGCAACGCTCACATTTCTCGGCGTCCACTTTGTTTACGGTAACCCATAAGCCATCAATTTCTGTCGCCTGTGCATCGCTGCTCTTTTCCGTTAGTGGTTTCACTGAGGCTTTAGATGTCAGCAGTACAAAACGTAACTCATTGTCTAGCTTATTGAGTAAACTCGCTAATTTGTCGTCAACAAACAACGTCACTTCAGCCTGTAACGATCCACCAATCACTTTTTCGCTACGTGCTTGCTCAAGCAGTTTGTTAACAGCACCACGAACGTGTTGAACCTCAGTCCAGAAATCATTATTGAAGCTTTCGTTTTCATTTAAAGCAACGAGGTCTTGATACCATTCGCTAGTGAAAACAAATTGCTCACGAACGTCACCATTCGCTTGCTTACTTGGCATCGCTAACCAAATTTCATCCGCGGTGAACGACATGATAGGAGCCATCCAGCGCACTAATGCTTCAACAATATAGTAAAGCGCGGTTTGACAGCTGCGCTGAGCATGACCACCACGTTTTGCTGTGTACTGACGATCTTTAATCACATCGAGATAGAATGACCCCATCTCAATCGAACAGAAATGCATCAACCGTTGGACAACCGCATGCGTGTTGTATTCATCATACGCTTTAATGATCTCTTGCTGAGCCGCTAACGCGCGGGCCACAGCCCAGCGATCCAGTGCTACCATCTCTTCTACTGGGATCATGTCAGTGCTTGGCTCAAAACCGTTTAAGTTTGCCAAGAAGAAACGCGCCGTATTACGGATCCGACGATACGCATCAGCACTGCGTTTTAGGATCTCATCAGAAACCGCTACTTCACCGGTATAATCTGTCGATGCTACCCATAAGCGTAAAATATCAGCACCTAATTTGTTGGTCACATCTTTCGGTGCAATAACGTTACCGATTGATTTAGACATTTTACGACCTTGTCCATCAACCACAAAGCCATGAGTTAACACTTCTTTATAAGGTGCTTTGCCTTTCATCGCGACCGATGAAATCAAAGATGATTGGAACCAACCACGGTGTTGATCTGAACCCTCTAGATACATATCGGCTTGCGCGCCATTGAACTCGCTACGCGTATCGACAACAGCATAATGAGTCACGCCAGAATCAAACCATACATCCAAAGTGTCCAATACTTTCTCGTATTGATCAGCATCGGCACCTAATAGCTGCGCTGGATCAACATCCCACCAAGCTTGAATACCTTGTTGCTCAACCAACTGCGCAACTTTTTCAATTAACTCCAGTGAGTTAGGATGCAATTCAGCGGTTTCTTTATGAACAAACAGAGCAATTGGCACACCCCAAGTACGCTGACGAGAGATACACCACTCTGGACGGCCTTCTACCATGCCTTCAATTCGGCTTTGACCCCAATCTGGCATCCATTGTACGCCTTTGATTTCACTTAACGCCTGCTCACGCAGACCCGCTTGATCCATGGAAATAAACCATTGTGGCGTGGCACGGAAAATAATTGGGGTTTTATGACGCCAGCAATGTGGATAGCTATGTTCGTAAGCATGATGATGCAATAACGCACCTTTTTCTTTTAATACTTCAACCACAGCGTCATTGGCTTTAAATACATGCTGGCCTGCAAATAGCTCTGTATCTGACAGGTAAACACCATTTGAACCGACTGGGTTTGCGACTTCTAAACCATATTTCTGACCAACGGCAAAGTCTTCTTGACCATGACCTGGAGCAGTATGAACAACACCAGTACCCGACTCGGTAGTCACGTGATCGCCTAAAATAGCGGGAACGGTAAAGTCATAAAATGGGTGCTTAAATTGTGTTAACTCAAGCTCAGCCCCTGTCGTGAAGCCAAGATTATGGAAATGCTCAATACCGGCACGATCCATCACTTGTTTAGCCAGTTCAGAAGCCACAATAATGCGCTCAGGTTGCTCACCTTCAACTTGGATAAGGACATATTCTAAATCACTTCGTAAACAAACAGCGCGGTTAGCTGGCAGTGTCCACGGCGTCGTCGTCCAGATCACGATGGATATCGGCCCTTGCCCTTGATGACCTTCAGGCAAATTAAATTTAGCTAATAAGCTTGCTTCATCATCAGCAGAAAAACGCACATCGATAGAAGGTGATACTTTGTTCTTATACTCAACTTCCGCCTCAGCCAGCGCTGAGCCACAATCGGTACACCAATGTACAGGTTTAAAACCTTTCAGTAAGTGGCCATTATCGGCAATTTTACCTAATGCGCGGATGATATTCGCTTCGGTGGCGAAATCCATCGTACGATAAGGCTTATCCCACTCACCCAAAACGCCAAGTCGTTTAAAGCTTTCTTTTTGCCCTTCAACTTGACCCGCTGCATATTCACGGCATTTCTCACGAAACTCAGCCGCTGTCACTTTTTTCCCAGGCTTGCCGACCTTTTTTTCCACCATTAATTCGATCGGTAAACCATGACAGTCCCAACCTGGCACATAAGGTGCATCAAAACCTGAAAGTGTTTTGGATTTAATTATAATGTCTTTAAGAATCTTATTGAGGGCGTGACCAATATGAATATCGCCATTCGCATACGGAGGACCGTCATGGAGAACAAACGACTTTTTACCTTGCTTAGCTTGACGGATCGCTCCGTATAAATTTTGTTTGTACCAACGCGCTAGCATTTCTGGCTCACGTTTAGCCAGATCACCACGCATAGGAAACCCTGTTTCAGGTAAGTTCAGGGTATCTTTATATTCACTCATCGATTCTTAATTCCGTTGTATTGGGCGACGTTAGACATTATGCGGATCGGTGGAATCAACCGATTCACGGTTAAACTGCTGCAGCCACACCCTTGCTGCATCAGCATCCAATTCAATTTGTTGTTTTAAAGCATCAAACGATGCAAATCTTTGTTCATCTCGCAACTTATGTAATAAAACAACTTCAAGCTGCTGGCCATATAAATGGCCTTTAAAGTCAAAAAGATGCACTTCTAACTGCTGGCGAACACCATTAACGGTCGGCCGCTGGCCTATATTGGCAACGCCACCAAAGACTTGACCATCCAGACCATACACTTTAACGACATACACACCAGAAATAGGTGAAACACAGCGCTTAAGAGGAAGGTTAGCGGTAGGAAAACCAATCGTTCGACCTAATTTTCTACCGTGGGAAACTCGCCCACTGATGCTGTATCTTCGGCCTAACATCTCAGCTGCCTTATCGAGCTGATCATTAGCTAGTGCATCTCGAATTAAAGTACTGCTAACTCGATGTTGCTGAACACAAAAACTCTGCGTGCTAACGACCTGGAAACCATACTGATCGCCTGCTTGACGTAGCATATCAAAGTTGCCTTTACGACCTTGACCAAAGCAAAAATCATCACCAACAACCAGAAACTTAACACCCAATTGCCTAACCAACAAGTCACAGATAAAGGCTTGTGGTTCTAAATTAGCGAAATGTTGATTAAAGTTGACGCACAATAGACGATCGATCGCTAGTTTATCTAACTGAACAAATTTATCTCTCAAACGAGTTAATCGCGCGGGAGCTTTAGCTTTTAAAAAAAGCTCCATTGGTTGTGGCTCGAAAGTCATTACTACCGATGGTAAATTCAACTTTTTTGCCTGCTCAGAAACTTGGCTCAAGACTTGCTGATGGCCAAGATGAACACCATCAAAATTACCTATGGTTAACACACAACCACTATGATGAGGTTTAATATTATGGATACCGCGGATTAATTCCATGGGGATAAACTTAACACCTATGTTATCGATTGTACTGATCAACCTAAAGTTTACTCTTGGTCTAGTGACATTAGGCAGCAAGCAGAATAGCCCTAATAATGGCGCTTTTTCAAAATTATCACGATTAGGGCATTAAACCGAAAGATTATACCTTAAAAACCATTAATCTGTCGCTGCTTTTAAATCGATAAAACGAACGCCACAAATCAATAATGTCAGCAGATAAGCCACGCCACCAAGGGTGATTAAACCAAATAAACTCAATGCCCTTTGGCTTAAACTCCATTCGAGCCACTGCTCAATCGAAGCTAACTGCCAATTGATGACCATGACCATAACCGTACCAGCGACCACCAATTTGATGATAAAAACTAAGGTTTTGATACTGATTTGATACACATTTTGTAGATGTAAACCTCGATAAAGTAATCCCATATTTAACAAAGCAGACAACGCCGTCGCTGCGGCCAAACCAACATAACCAAACGGCCAAGCCAATAGAGCGTTAAAAATCATATTACTGACCATAGCAATAATGCCATAACGCACTGGCGTTTTTATATCTTGCCGAGAATAGTAGCCAGGAGCTAAAACTTTAATCAGCATAAAACTGAGCAGACCGAGGGAATAAGCAAACAGCGACATTGATGCTTGATGGACATCGTAAATTGTAAACTCGCCTCGCATGAAAAGCACCATCAGCATCGGCTTCGCCAGCACCATCAGCCCAAGCATTGCTGGAATGCCGAGCAAAAAAACCATCCGCACTCCCCAATCCATGGTTTGAGCAAAACCTTGCGCATGCGCATCGACATGTTTACGTGACAGAGCCGGTAAAATCACCGTCGCAATGGCAATACCAAAGAGCCCAAGTGGGAACTCTAACAAACGGTCAGAGTAATACAGCCAACTGATCGAGCCTGTTTGTAAAAAACTGGCGATAAACGAATCAAACAGTAAATTAATCTGACTCACTGATACACCAAATAAAGCGGGAATCATCAAGGTGCGAATTTTAACAACCCCAGGATCTTTCCATGCCCATTTAGGCCTTACCAAAACTCCAGCTTGAATCAAAAACGGGAGCTGAAATAAAAACTGTACTAATCCACCTAAAAACACCCCAATCGCTAAGGCAATTTCTGGCCTATCCAGATAAGGAGCGATGTACCAAGCGGAAAGTATCATCATTACGTTCAAAAAAACTGGAGTAAAAGAAGAGACAGCAAATTTACCCAAGGTATTTAAAATCGCCCCAGATAAAGCAACGAAACTAATAAACCACAGATAAGGAAAGGTAATCTTTAATAATAAGCTCGCTAATTCGTATTTTCCTGCTGCAGGTCCACCAGATAACCAATCTAAAAACCACCCAGCACCAAATACCGCGGTGACGGCACCTGAAAAGACAATTCCGAGCAAAGTCACCACTGTGACTAACACCCCTAACGTTCCAGAAACCTTAGCAATTAAATCACGAGTTTTTTGCTTATCGCCTGCGGCATGGTATTCGGTTAATACCGGCACAAAGGCTTGCGAAAACGCCCCTTCAGCAAATAATCGACGTAAAAAGTTCGGGATCCGATTAGCAAAGAAAAAAACATCAGCGCTAGCACCCGCGCCCATTAAATTGGCCACAACAACATCACGTACTAGCCCCAATACGCGGGAAACAAATGTCATTGCACTCACAATCATGCCAGATTTGAGTAAACGTTTACTCACAGTCACCTCAGAGATAAACAAAAAATAAAAATTTAGGGATAGTCTCGACTCACCGACCCCAAGCCAGATATTCTGACAAAGCCTTACAAATCAAAGGCTGGCAGCGATTAATGCCTACTATCCTTTAATCTTGCTGAAGAATGTCAGAGTGAGATCAGATAAGTATTAGCATTGCCCCAAAAATACTGTTAGAATCCACGCCATCTTAACCGCGAAAGCTTTCTGATACCAAACATGTTTGGTTTAGACGGGTTTTTGCACAAATCATTTGACATTTAAGTGCAAATAAGGGATATTTCCGGCCCTTAAATTGTCACCGAACTAAAGTTTTTGGGAGTTAGACCCTTGGCAAATAA
>SLFB01000333.1 GCA_007124475.1 Vibrio sp.
GGCTATTGACGACTTACTTTTTAGTCATCATACCCAGTTGCAGCAAGCCATTAAGGCGACTCAGCAGCAACAGGATAAAGTTGATAGCCAACAAACCGAACTCTCTCGCCTCAATATTCTCGCTCGCGATCTTGAGTCTCGCATGCTAGAGGCAAAACTCAATCTAGAGCAAAGCTACCTCAAGATGATTGATGAGCCTCAACTCGATCTTACCACCGTAAAAAATGCTTACCAACAAGTGTGGTCTGCAGTAAAAGAGAATCAACAAGAGATTCTCCAAGTAACTCAAGAATTACAAGAAAAAAAGTCTCAGCTTGAACAATTAAAAACCAAGCAAAATGCTATTCAGCAAAAAATAGAGCAATTGGATCAAAATAAGTTAAGAGCCAGAGCGGAACGACTTCGCTCAGAACTACGCAACGCCGGAGAACAAAAAGTTAGCTTTACCAATCACTGTCAACCCAGTATGACAATTTCTGAGTGCCAACAACAAACCCTTGAGCTAGCTAAACAAAAATCAGCCCATCAATTTCAACAGTCACTGGTTAAAGATCTCAGTGAAAGTTCACAGGTGTCTCAGTCTATTGATGATGTATCTCTAAATATTCACCTGCTCCAACACCAAGTAGTCAGTTCTGGATTTCACGAAGATAATCGTTTTCAACTGGTGCTAAATACCCGGTTTGAAGCTCGTCCAGCGGAAAATGCCCCCTGTCGCTTACTGAATATTGATAGTCAATACTGCTTTGCTCCTAGTGATGGGTCTTTTCCTAGCCAACAACAAGAAATTGCCTGGGTTAATCTAACGCTGCGCTCCAATCAACATGATGATCGAGTCGTGATCAATAACGTCAATTATGGTAGTACACCCGTTGAGGTTATGTTACCAAGAGGCAATCATCAGGTCCGTGTTTACAAAGATGGATTTCACGATTTTAACCAACAGTTAAAAATAAAAAATGATCAAACGGTAAGAGTGGTACTAAGAGAAATCATTCGGGAGAAAAAAGCAGGAGATAAGTTTGCCGACACCCTCAAAAATGCTCAACCAGCACCGCAAATGATCACCTTGCTAGCTGGTGAATATTTATTAGGTGAAAATACCGCTCGCCAAGTACGCCTTGATCATGCTTTCGCAATTAGTGCAACTCCGATTACGGTTGATCAATTTGAACATTTTGTAAAACAAACGGATTATAAAACCGATGCAGAGCTAAAAAACATTTGTTTAGCAGTACAAGGAGCCTCGGTAACCCCTGTTTCCGGTAAATATTGGCGTAATCCAGGTTTTCAACAACATGCACAATCTCCAGCGGTCTGTATTAGCCGTAATGATGCATATGCATATACCAACTGGCTAACAAAACAAACGGGGTTTAACTACCGTTTACCAACTGAGGATGAGTGGGAAGTAGCAGCCAGAGCGGGTAACCGAAGTGACTATTGGTGGGGAAATGATTTTGGCACCAGTAGAGCTAATACTGGCTGGAGTGGCACCCCTTGGTCAAATCAGAGCACCTCACCGGTACAAGCTTTCTCTCCTAATCCACTTGGATTTTATGACATGGTCGGCAACGTATGGCAATGGACCTCCGATGCACCAGGAATTGCTAAAGGAGGCGCATGGAGCTTCTCCCCTGATATGGCGAAAGCTTATAACCAATTGTTTGTTGCCCCTGCCACCGCAGCCAACTACCTCGGCTTCCGAGTCTTACGCGAGCTTTAAGTTAACACAGTTAATATCAATAAAAAGGGAGGAGATAAGTTATTATCTCCTCCCTTTTTATTATTAATCAGTTCTAAGGCGCTAATCGTTCAATCTGCCATTGATGCTCTGATTGACTAAATAAGAAACGATCGTGTAAACGATGTTCCCCTCCTTGCCAAAATTCAATACTTTGTGGCTTGATACGATAACCACCCCAAAAGTTAGGCACAGGAATCTCTCCTTGAGCAAACTTTTGTTTAAGCTCTAGGTATTTCCCCTCTAATACACCTCGTGCTGAAATGCGGCTGCTTTGCTTACTCGCTATGGCAGCGAGCTGGCTTTCTTTTGGTCGCGAGGTAAAGTATTTTATGTTCTCAAATGCACTCAGCTTTTCAGCAATCCCTGTAATATGTACTTGACGCTCTAGCGGGTGCCATGGGAAATGTAAACTAATCCGCTGATTATGTTCTAAGTGCTGCGCTTTCCGGCTAGCAAGGTTGGTATAAAACACAAATCCGTTGTGATCAATATTTTTCAATAACACAATACGTTGAAAAGGCTGCCCATTTTTATCGACCGTTGCTACCGTCATCGCGGTCGGATCTGCCATACCAGCATCAATCGCCTGCTGTAGCCAAACATTAAATTGATCAATCGGATCTGGTAGTAAATCTTTACGTCGTAAGCCACCCCGTGTGTACTCTCGACGAATATCAGAAAGGTCCATAGTTACTCCTTTTTGATGCGATTGTGCGCCGATACTGAAAGAATCTCAAGTAAGCTGACACATTTTTGTCAAATCAAGTTCAGCCAGCTCATACTCCGATATCTTCTTGATCCAATTTTGATGAGAATTTAATCTCGTGTTGATTAAACGTTATTAATGTTGGCCCATGAACTCGCTTGGTCACCACTTTTTCATCACCATAATGAATAATGACCCGAGTAAACACTTTATTTTTTACCTCGATAGAATTTACTCCTAACATATGCTCAAACTCTTCATTCAGTAACTCAAGGGCCAGTTTGACTTTTTCCATGCGCTGATTGCATTGCAATTTTAGCTTCTCAAGCTTGAGTGATTCCTGCTCACTACGCTCTTGTTTTGGCAGTTTTTTAAACTCAAGCTCACGACGAATCACTTTCATCGTATTTTCTTGTGCTTGAGTATAATACTCTTTATGTTTGGCAATGCGATCTCGATACCAACCATAGCGAGCAAAAGCTTCTACGATCGTTTCAGCATCCCCTTCTACCCCAAGATTAAAACAGACAATCTTGCCACCGACTTTGGTTTTTCCACCACTCAGTATCCCTTGCTTTTCAGCTTTATCTAATACTATTAAGTCATTACCACAGCGAATATCGTTACTCATACTATGGACAGCAAGGTGGACATCCTCTGCAGCTTGAATCTCTGCAAACTGGGCATAATTGGCTTTAATACTACCACCTGATTTCACAATACATGTCATCGCCTCGCCTTCATAAACCGTATGTCCGATGATCCCTTTGCCAATTTCAATATCTCCCTGTGCCTGCACATCAGCAGATTCAACAAAGCCACCTATGATTATCGAGCCTGTAGCGCGTACAATCATGCCAGGCTCAACATCACCATCAATCACAACACTGCCCTTAAACTTCACATGCCCTGTTGCAACACTCACATTATGCAAACATAAAGCACTTTCAACATCGATGGTTTTATTACGAATAATGGGCATACCCGATGAGCTAGCCAATAATACATTCGGATCGTCAGGAGAAATGTGGCTGCCTTTTCCTGCCACCAAGGCACTGTCATTACCCGCCTTAGCAGGGATAGCTTTTCCTAACACGTTAAATCCAGGCTCTCCTGAAGTTGCAGGCTTACGGCGCATAACTGGCTCATTTTCTTCAACGGTAATGGTCTCACCAAGATTACGCATATCCACTTTGGAAGAATCTGACAAATGTTGCGGCGCTAATACTCGAGTGGTGACATCTTCTACTAATGGAATAAACTGTGCATCTGATCCATTAATAGGAGGCTTTCCTTTTGCGATTGGTTGAGTAAAAGTCTCACCGGGTGCTAATGTCTTACTCATATACAACACTTTTTTAAGTGCTTGCTTATTTATCCCCTTTATCACATAAGCTTCCGCTAAAGCATGTACTAACTCACTGCCATAAAGAGCCCGACCACCATAGGCCCCCGTCACAATCATGCTCGCCAACATATCTTGCTCTGTTAACTCAACCTTAATCGCAGCATTTCTCTTTTCAGCGACAATAATCCCTTCTTGAGCAATAGGTTTATCTTCTTTCATGGCGGTAATAAATTGTTTCACCGCATCTTCAAATAGATAAAATTTACCCGCACCTAAACGAGCCATCGACTCCTTTAATAGCTCTTGGGTCAGTTCTCCAGTAACCTTATTATCACTTTTGTTTGCAATCACCTTCGACTTATCCGGCGAGAGCGCTATCAGATCCTTCCACATTATGCTCAATCCTACGACATGATTTGGCTTTATCCATCAGTGTATAAAAAATACCAACTAACCTAAATAATTCGGTATTCAAAATAAGGCGTCCATCACTGGATATCAGGAAAATAAACCATGAACGACTTAGAGCTAACTGAAACCTTGTCATTTATCGCTTAAACGATGTTATTAGGGTCTGTTTATCTTTCGCGGTTAAATTTCGTTCGAAAGATAAACAGACCCTAGCGATAGAGGTAACGCTAATACACTGCAATAGCTCACACTTTAACATTCGATCTTTTTATCTATCGTAAATAGCACATGCGACTCAGGTTTAAAATCTAAACGGTAGACCCCTTTAATACGTAATCCTTGCTCAGTAAAACTGATAGCATCACAGAGCTCAATGGCAAATAATAGATCTTGCTCTGATGTCGATAGCATAGCTTGCTCGGACTCTAGTTCAGCAATGGTTTGCCCATTATGCTCAATAATAAACTCTATTGTTTGCTGATCAGGTAAATATTGAATTTGAAAACGAACCCAGTAATCATCTGCTAATTTTGCTAGCCCTTCTTCTCGTTGCTGATGATAAAGGATAAAACCATCGGCATCGTTTTTAAGCTCAGATTTCAATCCAAGTAAGCCTTGTTCAATCACCTTATTAAATAATTCAGATAAAATAGAGCACAGACAATCTAAGTGGTAACTATCGGAAATCATTATTTTTACTAAAGAACGAACTTCGTTCATTAGCACAGTATCTTTTAAGACAAGAGCAGGAAAATAAAGCTCACTTGTTGCTGCAATCGATTTAAGAGGTCTTCTTAATTCAGGTTCAGGAGTGGCAGCATGAATAATAGGAAACGACATTGTGAGGATAGGGAAATACTCAACTTTTATATTGTGATTAAATTGACTAACAGCTTTGCGTAAGGCAGCAATAATTGAGTTATCTGATGAATCAACGAAACATTGTTCAATCTGAGTATAATCTAAGCCCTTTGCTTGTAAATTTTTACCACCAAGTAAAGTAGGCGTGAAACAGACAATACTTTGTTCTGGTAATAATTTAAAATGTTTGATATCACACTGGAAACGCTCATTAGGTAATTCCCCTAGTGGTTGATTGACAGTTCGTAAACGTTTAGCGATTTGTCGATTAGCCGTCAATATATAACTAGTCGGCATGCCTCCTCCCCACCAGGATATTTCAAAACCATTTGAGTGAACCTCAAATACACTTGCCGCTAAATGGATATTATGCGGCAAACTAGTGTAAAGCTCGCGATTGAGACCACTAACCATTTCACTTAGCGAGCAACCTTTCTGAGCCAAGGAAAAAAATGTTCGTGTGGCAGGAATATTGGCAATAGCAGCAGGTAAGCCCTTAACGTTAGACTCAGCAATCAATACACAGATACCACCATATCGACGGCGAGCAATGAGTATCAAGCTACCGTTAAAAATAGTCTCTGGGGTAGAGATATAATCGACGCCAAAGACCGGCGCGGTTTGTGCGTTCATCTCATCAACAATATTACTAAAAATCGATTCAGCAACTTGGTAATCGTATTGCACTTGCTCCTGAAATTTTTTTAGTTGTTCATGTTGTAAAGCCAATTCTTGATGCAATTTAGCAATACGAAAATGGGCATTAATTTTAGCAAGTAATACCTTTTTTTCTATTGGTTTAGGGATAAAATCATCTCCAAGAGATAAGCATTGAGCGAAAGAATCTTGATCATCTAATGCGGTAAGAAACAAAATTGGAATATGCTGGTTTGGAAAAGCTGCTCGAATTTCTTTGGCTGTAGTAAAACCATCTTTAATCGGCATCAGCACATCGAGTAGAATGATATCTGGCAAGAGACTGGTGCTCGACAAAGCTTCGATTACACCTTGACCATCTTCAAAAAAAAGCATGTCATTAGCCACATCACTTAACATAATACGACATAACTCTCGATTGATTGCATGATCATCGATGATCATTACTCTCATATTAAGCCTCACTGACATTATTACTTGATTTATAAGCTCTACGGGTTATCTTGCTCATCAATTCTGTGGCTATTTCAACTTAAACTTATACCCAAACAACTTGGAGTTACAGGTAGGCGGCTAGTGAGTGAGTCCCCATGAGCATAGATAGACTATGTGATTGGGGCGAACGAACGTAGCCAACACCCCTGGAGCTTCAAGTAGGAAGGGGATAGTCACAGATGATCGACAAAATAACCTTGTTTACTTAAAAATATAGTTCAGCTTATGAGATTGATCGAATACAAATCCTATGAACCCGTTCGACCACAGGTTGCCATTAAAGGTAACAAGCTTAATATTTAATCGGTGAAAGATTTGATCAAGACCGAAGTATCCATCCGGCCAAGCCCCTGAGCGGACAAATCACGATAACGTTGCGCTGTTGCTTCAGTTATCGGTAAACGCAAGCCATGACGCTCAGCTTCATCAAGACAAAACTGCAGATCTTTGATCATCCAATCAATAGCAAAACCAAAATCAAAGCGGTTCTCAGCCATACTGATTGCACGATTCTCCATTTGCCAA